>JADGAL010000111.1 GCA_015232025.1 Alphaproteobacteria bacterium | reverse complement strand
GACGGCACCGCCGGCCGCCGCGAAGGCACCCCCGACCCGGCGTTGAACCAGTTGCTCGACACCGCGCACAAGTTCCGCGAGGACTGACCAAGCGACAGGAGAACCCATCAATCGCCGGCGAGCGGGACACCTCCCGCCGCCGGGCATGCCATATAAACCGGCATGAGCACGAAACCCCTAAAGCGCCCCCGACGACCCGAACCAGCTTGCTGGTGCATCGGGGGAAGCGTCGCCAGCCTGGGTGGCGGATCGGCTCTGGAGCATGGAAGGAGCCGACGCGCCGAAGGCCGAAGCCGCGCGGCGCTTACAGAACCGAGGCCACTGAACCCGATTGACCTTGTGCCACTTAACGCTACTCTCCCGATGAGGATAGGGGAGAGATGGATGCCCAATCGATTGTACTACGGCGACAATCTTGCGGTCCTGCGGGAAGTCGTTGCCACGGAGAGCGTGGATCTGGTCTACCTCGACCCGCCATTCAACAGCCAAGCCACCTACAATGTCCTCTTCAAAGGTCATACTGGGCAAGCCCCTGGTGCCCAGATCGAAGCCTTCGAAGATACGTGGCATTGGGGCGAGCAGGCGGAAGGCGCATTTTTGGAAATTCTGTCCTCAACGAACACCCAGGCAGCCGAATTGCTGCGGGCGCTTCGTTCTTTCCTCGGAGAGAGCGACATGATGGCCTACTTGGCCATGATGGGCGTAAGGCTGATAGAATTGCATCGTGTGCTAAAGGCCACTGGTTCAATCTATTTGCACTGTGACCCAACAGCCAGTCATTATCTAAAAATAATGATGGACGCAATATTCGGTGCTGATATGTTCCGCAATGAAATTGTTTGGAAGAGAACAACAACGCACAGTGACAGCAAAACTTGGAGTCGCGTATCAGACAGTATTTTGTTCTATTCAAAGTCACGTATATTTACATGGAACACACCAAGGGAGCCGCACTCTGAAGAATATATTAGAACTAAGTATGGCAACGATGATGGTGACGGCAGGAGATACACCCTTGATAATATGACAAGTCCTAATCCGCGCCCAAACATGATGTATGAATGGAAGGGTTTTCAATCTCCTGATAAAGGCTGGCGGTATTCAAGAGAGACTATGGCAAGACTAGATGCAGAAAAGCGCATTTGGTATCCAGCCAATAAAGATGGGTCTTTAAATACAATGAAGCGCCCGCGGCTTAAACGCTACCTAGATGAAATGGAGGGGGGCGTTATGGGTAATGTTTGGACGGATATTTCTCCCCTTAATTCCCAAGCGCAAGAGCGGCTCGGCTATCCGACACAGAAACCCGTCGCCTTGCTTGATCGCATCCTGCGGGCCTCCAGTAACCCAAACGATGTCATCCTTGATCCCTTCTGCGGTTGCGGCACGACCGTTCACGCGGCGCAAAAGATGGGGCGCCAATGGATCGGCGTCGACATCACCCATCTCGCCATATCCCTGATCGAGCGGCGCTTGAGAGATGCCTTTCCCGGCATCGCCTTCGAGGTTCATGGCACACCCAAAGACCTGGAAAGTGCGCTCGATCTTGCCGCGCGGGACAAGTACCAGTTCCAATGGTGGGCCGTGTCATTGGTGGGCGCCAGGCCATACGGTGGAAAGAAAAAGGGCGCCGATGGCGGGATTGATGGTATCCTGTTCTTTCGAAGTGAGAAAAACGCGACCGAGAAAGCCCTTGTCTCGGTCAAGGGCGGCGAGACTGTCGGCGTAGGCATGGTCCGCGAGTTGATCGCCGTGGTTGAGCGAGAGAAGGCCGCCGTGGGCGTGCTGATATGCTTGGCGCTTCCCACCCGGCCGATGGAGAAGGAGGCCGCCGCCGCTGGCTTCTTCGAGACCACATACGAGAAGGTTCCCAAAATCCAGGTCATTACCCTGGCCGAGCTGTTCCAGGGCAAGCGCCCCCGCATCCCCAGGATCGACACGGCGGCCACTTTCAAGACGGCGGCGCGGGAGAAGGCGGACACGCAGGATCGGCTACTTTAGATTCAACGGATCAACCACCTCGCAACCCGAGTTCGAAGCCCTGTCCATGGACGCTTCGCCGATCATCGTCTGGCTGCGGCGCGATCTGCGCCTTGCCGACAACCCCGCCTTGGCCGCCGCCGCCGCCGGCCCGGTGATCCCCGTCTTCATTCTGGAAGACGGGGAGGAGATCGGCGGCGCCGCCCGATGGTGGCTGCGACAAAGCTTGGCGGATTTGCGCCGACGCATGCCCCTGCTGTTGCGAAGGGGCGAGCCGGCGCGCGTGCTGACCGAACTGGCCGCCGAGACCGGGGCTTCCGCCGTGCATTGGAATCGCCGCTATTCGCCGGCCGGAGCGGCAAGCGACCGGGCCGCCGCCGCGGCGCTCGCCGAAGCCGGCGTCGCGGTTCGCGATTTCCCCGGCAACCTGCTGTTCGAGCCCTGGACGGTGCGCAGCCGGGCCGGCGAGCCGTTCCGCGTCTTCACGCCGTTCTGGAACCGCTGCCGCGAGCATGAGGTCGCCGCGCCTTTGCCGGCGCCCGACTCGCTGCGCGGGCCGTCCGCGCCGCCCCGTGGCGACACGCTCGACTCGTGGCGCCTGCCGCCCGACGACCCCGAATGGATGGACGGTCTGGCCGCCGCGTGGCGACCGGGCGAGGACGCCGCGGCGGTCCGATTGGCGGACTTCATCGACGAGTCGCTGGACCAGTACGCGACGGCGCGCGACCGCCCCGACCAGCCGGGCACCTCGCGCCTGTCGCCCCACCTGTCGTTTGGCGAGATCGGGCCGCGGCAGTTACGCCAAGCGGTCGGCGCGGCCTCGCTGGGCGGCGGCGAGCCCTTCCTGCGCCAGTTGGGTTGGCGGGAATTCGCCTGGCACCTGCTGCACCACGCGCCCGACATGGACCGCGTGCCGCTGCGGCCCGAATTCGCCCGTTTCCCGTGGCGCTCGGACGACGACTTGTTCGAGGCGTGGCGCCAAGGACGCACCGGCTATCCGATCGTCGACGCCGGCATGCGGTGCCTGCGGCGCACCGGCTGGATGCACAACCGCGTGCGGATGATCGTGGCCTCGTTCCTGGTCAAGGATTTGCTGATGCCATGGGAGCGCGGCGCGGCGTGGTTCCTGGAGCGGCTGGTCGACGCCGACCTGGCGATCAACGCGGCGAGTTGGCAATGGGTGGCCGGATGCGGCACCGACGCGGCGCCCTATTTCCGCATCTTCAACCCCGTCTTGCAGGGTGAGAAATTCGACCCGCGCGGCCGCTTCGTGCGCCAATGGGTGCCCGAACTCGCCGGCCTGCCCGACCTGACGATCCACCGCCCCTGGCAGGCCGCGCCCGCCGCCCTGGCCAAGGCGGATATCACGCTTGGCCAATCCTACCCGCCGCCGGTGGTCGATCACGGCGCCGCCCGCCGCCGCGCCCTGCTCGCCTATCAGCAGGCGCGTGGAGCGGCCTGAACCGGGCGTCGTTTCGCCTTCGGAACGAAAGGGCCGCCCAACTTCGCAAGGAGTTGCAGGCCTTCGGGACTACCCCGAAAGGACGTCTTCCTGCCCCCAAGGGCGATTGCTCCGGGTTGGCCGACGCTGGCACGCTGACCTTCGTTCCGCAGCCGGGGTGCATCCATGATCGACAGGGCCGTCATTCTACCCGCCAGCGTGGCGGTGCTGCTGCTGGGTCTGGCCGTGGTGCCGGGGCTGTTGCCCCAGGGGGGCGACGAGGACGCCCTGCGCGAGGCGCGCATCGAAGCCTTGGAGCGCCAGCCGGCCGGTCGCGCCGTGACGCTGGAGACCGGCCATCTGACGGCGGTGATCGTCGCCGGCAGCCCCTATCGCGGCGGCCAGGGCCTGTGGTGCCGCCATTACAGCCTGACGGTGGCGGGCGACGGCCAAAGCGACACCTCCAGCCACGCCGCCTGCCGCCTGTCGGATGGCGAATGGGTCGCCGCCTCGGGTCCGCCCCCGGAAGTGGCCGAGGCGCGGTGAATCGGCGGTAAAGCCGCCATTGAGCAAAAAGGGTTCACCACCAAGGACACCAAGGACACCAAGGGACCGGAACTGTACGGGCGATTCGCCGCCCGCGCCGGTATGACGCCCTATTCCACCCGCCCCATGGCCCGCGCCAGCACGAGGTAGAGCTTGCCGACATCCGCGCTGGTGAAGACGGCGGTCAGCACGTCGGCGCGGTCGCTGGCGCGGGCGTGGTTCAGCAGCCCTTCGAATTCCGCGAGATAGCGGTTCACGTAATCGCGGAATTCGGGGTCTTCCTCGTAGCGGGTGCGGATCGCGGTGACCTGCTGGCGGTCGACGGTTTTCAGGATGCGGCGGACGAAGACGTTCTGATCGCCCGCGTGGTAGTCCTTCCAAGCCTTCTCGTCGACGCCCGAGTGGAAGATGCGGCTGATGTCGACCGACACCGATTGCAGCTTCTCGACCAGGAAGGCGGCCGATTGCAGGAAGCGCTCGACCGAGGCGCCGCTGCGGCTCAGTTCGATCTGGCCGACCTGGGCCTCGGCCATCTGCGAGGCCTTGACCAACTCCTGCACCTGGCGCTGGAAGGCCACTCCCAAGCTGTCGGCCTGTCCCGACAGGCGGTCGCCGGTGATCGCCAGATCGTTGGCCTTCTGGCGCAGGATCTCGAAGATGTTCTCCAGCCGGTCGCCGGTCCGCTCGGTGGAGTGCGACAACTCGTCGGCCTGACGCTTCAGCGTCTCGCCCGCGTTCTGGACATGGGCGGCGATGCGATCGGCGCCGCCTGACAATTCGCGCATGCCCTGGCGCAGGATGTCGCCCGCCGCCTTGGCCTGCGAGGCCGACTTGTTGGTCGCCTCGCCGAAGTCGCGGGCCACGTCGCGCAACGCCTCGGAGGCCATGTGCGATTGCGCCGAGGCCGACTGGGCGGCCTCGTACAATTCCGCGGCGTGCTGGCCGAGCACCTGCCCGAACGCCTTCATCACCTCGGCGGAATCGTCGGCGACGCGGGCCATCTCCTGGGCCTGTTCGCGCAAGGTGTCGCCCACCCCGCCCATGCCGCCGCGCGCCGTCTCGCCGGCCAGGGCCATCTCCTCGGTCTGGCGCCTGAGCGCGTCGATCAGCGCGTTGAGGCGCTGCAAGGTGGCGGCGCCGGCTTCGACCATGGCGTCCTTGCGATCCTCGAGCGCGGCGGCGACCGCCTCGGTATCGGTCAGCACGCGTTGCGCCACGCCTTGCGAATCCTCGCCGCGCCGCCGCACCGCCTCGCCCACCGCGTCGAGTTCGACGGTGACCCGGCTGGCCATCGCCACCAGGTCGTTGACGTTGGTGCGCAGCACCTCGGCCAGACCCTTGACCCGGCTGGCCACCTGCTCGGAGGTGGCGGCCAGATGGCGGGCCTGCTGGCCGAGCGAGGCTTCGCTGAGGCGCGACTGGGTCGAGACCAGATTGGCGATGTCGGTCAGTTCCTCGGCCTGCCCGCGCAAGCCCTCGCGGATCGCCTCGGCCTGCTGGCCGGCCTTTTCGGCGCGCCGTTCCAGTTCCTCGGCGTGCATGCGGAGCGCCTCGTTGACCTCGCGCGCCCGCGCCGCGATCTGGTCCGAGGCGACGGCCAGCGCCCGCGTCTGGCTTTGAAAGGCCTCGCCGGATTCGCGGACGCGCTGCGCCGCGCGCTCGGCCGCCGATTCAAGGTCGTCGCGACGATGGACCAGCACGTCGCCCACGCCGCCAAGCTGCGCCGCCGCGTCGTCCGCCGCCACCCGCACCGCCTCGCTTTGGCGACCCAGTTGCTCGCTGACGTCGCGCATGCGGCCCATCGCCTGATCCGAGGCGGCGATCAACTCGTGCGACTGCACGGTCAAGCCCTCCTCGACCAGCTTGACGCGGGCCAGCACGCGCTCGGTGACCTGATCGAGATGGCCGGACTGCTGCTGCATCGCGGCGGCCATCAATTCGGCCTGTTCAAGCAACCGGCCCGAGGATTGGTCAAGCATCCGCGCCTGCCGCTCGACGGCGGCCTCCAGCCCGTCGACGCGTTCGCCAAGCTGGGCGGCCATGCGGTCGCTGGCCTCGAGGGCGGCGGTGGTTCCCGCCTCCAGGCGCTGCGCCTGACGGCCGAAGGATTCGCCCAGCGCCTCGGCGCGCAGGATGGCGCCGCTGGCCGCGTCCGAGAATTGCGAGATGCGGGCGTGGAGATCGTCGCCCAGGCGCTCTTGCGCGCCGGTCGCGTCGGCGGCGCCCTTCTCAAGCCGCCGGATGCGATCGTCAAGCACGTCGAGCAGGCGCCCGGTGCGGTCGGCGTTGTCCTCGGCGGCGGTGCCCAGGTCGAAGATGCGGGCCTTCAGCGTCTCGTCGGCGTCGCGGACGGCGCGGGCGGTCTCGTCGGTCGCCTTGCCCAATTGCTGGAGTTGAAAGCGCAACGCCTCGACCGAGCGGTCGGCGTCGCCGCCGATGCGGCCGGCCAGTTCGCCCATTTCGACGATCTGCCTGGCGAGGTGGCCGCGCACCGCTTCGGCGCGGCTGATCGCCTCGCCCGACACCGCGGTCAGCTCGGCGGCTTGGCGACGCAGCGCCTCGGCGACCGTATGGACGCGGTCCTCGGCCTCCTCGGCGGGATAGGACAGGCGTTCGAGCGCCCGGTGCAGCGCCGCCGTCTCGCGCTTGAGCTGGGCGCCGCGATCGAGATGGGCGACCAGCATCCACAGGAAGGCGACCGGGAACAGGAAGGCGCTGGCCAGCCCGCCCACCTCGTAGAACTGGAAGGCGAGAAGATTGTCCCAGCCCAGGCTGCTTTGCACGTAATACCAAGCCAGCCCCAGCCAGCCGGCGGTCGCCCCCAGGCTTCCGCCGTAAAGCAGGCGAACCGCGAGATGGGTCTCTTCGACCCGCATATAGTCGCGCGGCGCCGGTTCCCAGCGGCGCGGCAGTGACGCGGCGCGCCGCTGGGGGACGGCGTCGCCGCCCCGCCCCTCTCCGCTTCCCTCGCCGCCTGGTGCCGCCGCGTCGTTCATGACCGATTACGCCCCTGGCTGATAAGGATATTCCTCGATCGCAGACTCGCCAGAATGCGAGCCACCGTCAACGGGAATGTGAGGACTGGACGTTCTGGCATCGCCACGCTATCTGCTGGGTATGAAACTCTTCACGATAGGGTCCGGCGGTCGCCCCGTGGCGGTGGTCGCCGCCGACGACGCCAGCGAGGCCCGGGATCTCGCCGCCCGTGGCACCGACACCTTCGAATTCGTCGGCGCCGCGTCTTCTCCGGGCGGCGTGATCGAGGCCCATCCCGCCGCGCCCGGCGAACGCGAGGCCTGGATGCTCCAGGCGCGGCGCGCCATCGCCGAGGGCTTTGAACCAAGCGTCGAGGACTACGCCCGCCGCCGCTATCTCGTGTTCCTCGTTCCCCTGCGCGGCGAGGATTAGCCAGCCAGCGCGAGGTGCGGCCGCTGCAAAAGCACGCCCTCGAAGCGGGCCAGCAGCGAAATCTGTTCGCCGACGAAATAAAGTCCCGTCGAGGCGCCGTCGTCGGCCAGGGCGAGCATCGGCGCGGCCCGTCCGGGGGCCAGTTGGCCCAGCGCTTGGCGGAACGAGGCGAAGCCGTCGCCTGAAAGCTGGCCGACCCGCTGTTCGAGCCGCACCACCTCGTCGGTTCGCCCATCGGCGGCGCCGGTGGCCCGCCGGGTCAACGACAGGAAGCCGTCGCCGTTCTTGTCGGCCGCCGCCGCCAAGGCGCCGCCAAAGCTGAGCACGCCCCGCGCCTCGGAGAAATCGACGACGGAATCGGCGCCATCGGCGGCGTCCGACCAGTTCAGCCACAACCCGTCGGTGGCCGGCGCATAGACCGTGTCGGCGCCCGCCCCGCCCTGGAACCACACCGGGGCGCCGTCGCGAAACGCCACCACGTCGGCGCCGGTCCCGCCGGTCAGGGTTTCCACGCCCCGCACCAGAACGGTGCCGCCGCGCGCCCCCAGCGACACCCGATCGATGCCGGCGCCGCCGATCAGCGTCTCGACCGCCGCCATGATCAGCGCGTTGCCGCCGTCGCCCAGGCCGACCGCATCCATTCCGGCCCCGCCGATCACCGTTTCGATGCCGGAAAGATGGATCGTTCCGGCGATGGTGATCCAGTCGCCGCCCGCGCCGCCGTTCAGGGTTTCGACCAACGACACCGCCATGGTGTTGCCGCGCTTGCCCAGTTCGACGATATCCGGGTCGCCACCGCCGATCAGGGTTTCGACCGCCGTCAGCAGGATGGCTCCGCCGCCGCCCAGGGTCACGGTGTCGGCTCCGGCGCCGCCGATCAGCGTCTCGACACTGCGCACGGTCAAGGCGTTGCCGCGCGCTCCGAGATCCAGCCAGTCGCCGCCCCCGCTTCCGGTCAGCGTCTCGACGCCCGACAGGGCCACGGTGTTGTCGGTCATCGTCAAGGTGACCCAGTCGGCGCCCGACGAGCCGACGATGGTCTCGGCCGATGCGACGCTCACCGAGCCGGCGATCTCGACCCGATCCGCGCCGCCGCCGCCGTCCAGCGTGTCGCGGTCGCCGCCGATCAGCGTGTCGTCTCCCTCGCCGCCGGCCAGCACATTGGCCGCGCCGTTGCCGATCAACCGGTCGGCTCCGGCGCCGCCCGTCGCGTTCTCGATGACGGCGCCCGAAGCGATGGCCAGATTGCGCGAGGCCCCCAGGTCGCTGAAGGCGCCCTCGGCCAAATCGATGGTCACGCCGCCGCCGAACGCCGAGCCGTCGATGGTGTCCTGGCCCCCGGCGTCCCAGATGGTCCGCACGGCGCCCGCGCCATAGACGTCGTCGCCGATCCGCGTGGCGCCGTTGGCGCCGTACAGGAACTGGACCGCGGCGATGTCGTAGATCATCGGAGTGCGCGGCGAGACGCCGCTTGAAGTGGCTTTGTAGGACATCACCGAGTAGTCGCGGTTGTCCTCGGCGGTCGGCAGATAAGGCCCCGGCAGCACGTTGCCGCCCGAATCGTAGGCGCCGGGATGCTTGAGGCCCAGCGCGTGGCCGATCTCGTGGACCAGCGTCATGAAGCCGTAGGACCCATCGGCGAAATCGCCCTGATTCGAGGCCGAGGCGTTGTTCAGATAGATGTCGCCGCTCCAATTCCCCGTGCCGGTCGGCAGATAGGTGTAGGCCGCGGACCCGCTTTGGATGTTGGTGCCCAGGCGGATTTGGCCGCCATCGTTGGAATCGGCCGTTTCGAGCAGGGGAATGTTGGCGACCTCGGACCAAACCGCCAGCGCCCGTCGCGACGCGGCGCGCTCGGCGTTGTTCATCGCCCGGAAGCCGTTGTGGTCTCCGGCCGTGGCGTAGGACGGCGCCGCCTCCATGAAGCTGAAGGTGACGTTGGCGGCGGTGCCGTAGGCCTGGTCCCGATTCCAGCGCCAGCTTTCGCCGGCGACCAGCGAATCGATTGAATTCCGCCCCGTGACATAGGCCATGCGTGGTTGGCTCCCCAACGGTTCGCGACCGCCGGAGCCTTGACCGGAAACCTTTCCGAAACCTTTCAGCCAAGCTCGCGAAAACGGGCGGGCCTCATGCCGTGCCGCGACAGCATCGCCTGGAACGCCTCGCCGGCCAGCCACGCGTACTCGGCCTCGCGCCAGTCGGTGAGCGGATCGACGGCGCGCAGGGCGTCGTCGACATGGCCCGGATGGCACATC
>JADGAL010000110.1 GCA_015232025.1 Alphaproteobacteria bacterium | reverse complement strand
CGACAGCTTTTCGGACGGTGGCGACCGCTTCGACGCCGCCACCGCCATCGCGGCCGGCCGCATGATGCTGGACCAGGGCGCCGACATCGTCGACGTGGGCGGCGAATCGACCCGGCCGGGCGCCGACCCGGTGCCGCCCGACGAAGAGATTCGCCGCGTCGAGCCGGTGGTGCGGGCGCTGGCCGAGACGGGCGCCGTGGTCTCGATCGACACCCGCCACGCCCTGGTGATGGAGGCCGCGCTGGCGGCCGGGGCGCGCATCGTCAACGACGTCAGCGCCTTGTCCGATCCCGCCGCCTTGCCCCTGCTGGCGCGCGGCGAGGCCTCGGTGGTGCTGATGCACATGCGGGGCGACCCGCGCACCATGCAGATGGACCCGGTCTACGCCTGCGCGCCGCTCGACGTGTGGGACGGGCTGGCGGCGCGGCTCGACGCCTGCCGCGATGCCGGGATCAAAGACCATCGGCTATGCGTCGATCCCGGCATCGGCTTCGGCAAGACGGTCGCGCACAACGTCGCCATCCTGTCGCGCCTGGGCCTGCTGCTCGGGCTGGGAGTGCCGGTGCTGCTGGGCGTCAGCCGCAAAAGCGTGATCGGCAAGCTGTCGCGCGACGAGCCGCCCAAGGCCCGCCTGCCCGGCTCGTTGGCGGCGGCGCTGGAAGGCGCGCGGCAAGGGGCCACCATCCTGCGGGTCCACGACGTGGCCGAGACGGTCCAGGCCCTGGCGGTGGCGCGGGCGCTGTGGGCGATCACGCCTTGAAGTCACGGATGCCGGAAATGACCCGCGCGACATCCCCATCGCTCATTCGGGGGTGCAGGGGCAAGGAAAGCACGTCCCGCGCAAGTTGTTCCGTGTTGGCCAGCGGTCGCCCGGTCCGGTAGATATCGCTCAGATGAAGCGGATGATAGCGGAGCGTCGTGTATATTTTCCGCTCATAGAGATGCCACGCCAGGGCGTCGCGCCGACCATTGTCAAGGCGCACCGGGTACGTGAAGAACGAGTGAACCTCGTCCTTGGCCGCGTCAACCGGCGGATGCAGCCAGGGCACGCCGGTCAATTCGGTCTGATAACGGCGCCAGATGGCTTGGCGACGAGTTTGCAGCCGAGGCAATTTGGCCAATTGAACGCGGGCGACCGCCGCCGCGACATCGTTGGGGAGATAACGGGGGAACGGTTCCACAATCTCGTGTTCCCACCACCGGCCGCCCTCAAGAGCCGCTTCGGCACCCGTCTTGCCGATGCCGCACTGGCGCAATCGACGTGCGGTTCCCAGCATTTCCGCGCCGTGGGCGATCACCGCGCCACCGTCCGGCGATGCGATGTTCTTGACCGCGTCGAAGCTGAAGACCCCGACCCGCCCCATCGTTCCACAGCGCCGACCGTTCAGGCCGCTGTCCACGGCATGCGCCGCGTCCTCGATCACCGGCAAGCCCAAGGCGAGGATATCGTCCATGCGAACCGGCTTGCCCGCGTAATGAACGACCATCACCGCCCGGGTGCGGGGGCCAAGCTGCGCGGCCACCGTTTCGGCGGTCACGTTCATGGTGGCCACGTCGACATCGCAAAACACCGGCCGGCACCCGGCCAGGATGATCGCGTGGGCGCAGGCGACCCAGGTGAAGGACGGCACGATGACCTCGCTGCCGGCCGGAAGGTCAAGCAGGCGGACGGCGAGATGAAGGGCGTTGGAGCCGCTGTTGACCATCACCGCGTCCGGAACGCCCAAGTGCCTCGCGAAGTCCGCCTCGAACTGGCGCACGACCGGCCCATTCCCCATCCAATTGGCGGCGATGACACCCGCCGCCGCGGTCGCCTCCTCGGCATCCGTCGCCGATCCGAAAACGGTGATCCACGGATCGCTCATGCCAGCAATCCCGCCGCCTGTATCGGCTGAAGGAACCGCCTGATGTTGTCGAGCACGGAATATCCCGCCTCGATCTTGGCTTGAGCGGAGTCGCGCAACGTTTCCGCATGCGCGACGGTCATCGTTTGCTGAAGCACGTCGCGGGCATTACTGAAATCGGGCGTGAAATAGTGCAGATCGTGACCATCTTCAAAATGTTCCATGGTGAGATTGTTGCTCGTGCTGAGAACCACGGTGCGGGCCTGCATCGCGAACACGATGCGTTCATTGAGCGCGCCAGCATAATTTGGCTGACATATGGCGGTGGCGCGGGCACGTCGCAGCAAACCGAGCGTTTCATCGAACGGCACGGAAATCCGCACGGTGCTGCGCGGGTGCAAGTCGAAAGGCGGCGGACGATTGGTCACAAGGCACATGGGCACGTCCCGAAGGGCGCTCAGCATCATCAGGCGGCGACGTGTCCGCACGATCTGATCGGCGCATATCAACAGAGCTTTGATGTCCGGCAGCGCCATGTCGCAGGCCAAGCCGTGCTGGGTGAACACGGCTTGCGCGACCTCGATGAACTGGCGGTCATGCTGGTCGGTGGCGGCTTCCACCAGCTCGTCCAAAATCCTGAGGTGGTGAGGGGGGCGCGCCGCGAAGGGTTCGCGCAGCGACGCGACGTCCCGGAAGGTAGCCGCCACCAATAGGGGAATGTCTTTCTCTCGCGTGGGAAGGGGGGTCAGGTGGCCCGTCTCCAACCGACAGGGCAGATAGGTCTGGTGGCGACCCGAGCTGCCCAGGCGCTGGGCCATCGCGACGAATTCGGGGTCGATGTGGTAGGCGAAGCGCTTGTCATGGGGCGACAAAAGATTGTGGTCCAGCCATGCATAGAAGGGTGGATCGGCGACCAGCATGATCGTTGGCTTGTCGAAGGCCGCCGGCAGAGAGACCGCGCCGCCCGGCCGAGGACACATCAAGCGGTACACCCATCCGCTATGGCTGAAGATCAGGTCGAAACGCCGCAGAGCCTCCCCATCGAGTTGGGCGATTTCGGCTAGTTCCCTGTCAACCACATCAAACGCGAGGCGCCTGAATCCCTCAACGTAATTGTCGGCGATTATCCTGGAAAACCCGTAACTATCATTTTCCTTCCGGGTTCTCACAACAAGAACGGATGGGCGCTTACCCATTCATTGGCCCCGACTTGACTTTGCCTGGCACTCCAGCCACCATACATCCCTCCTCGACATCCTCGATCACCACGGCGCCGGCGGCCACCATGGCGCCGGGACCGATCACCTTTTCCTCGATAACCGTCGCCCCGATCCCCACCGTCGCGCCCCGGCCGATCGTGACATGCCCGCCGACCGTGCCGCCAGGCTGGAGCCGCGCATAGGGGCCAAGGACGCTGTCGTGTCCCAGCGAAGCCGAGCGGTTTATCAGCGCGAAGTCTTCCACTCTCGCTCCGGGGGCGACCACGCTGTTGGCTCCAACGAAGACCCCTTTGCCCAAGCTCGCGAGCGGCGAGATGTAAGCGGTCGGATGTACCAGTCTGGCGAAGGGCAGCGCATACCGTTCTTCGATAAGCTTCACCAACCGATCCCGACGAATGGAGGTGGTGCCAAGGAAGCACTCCTGACCGGGGCCGGGGACGAAGTCGTCCAGATCGATCAACCGCGGCGGCGACGGCAGCGGAGATATCCGTTCCTCCACGCCCTTGGTACGAGGACGGCGGACCTCGGGCTGGTTCATCACTATGGCATCGATCGAGTATCCCAGGGCGAGCGCACAGTCGAACAGGTCACTCAGAAAATTGCTGATGCCGAACAGAATGAGGGATTTGGTCATCGCCGCGGCAGCCCAAGTATGGTGCGCACCTGGGCGGGCGAGGCGATCGTCCGTTCCTGATCCATCGCCATGCGTATCACGCGTTTGACCAAATCACCATTGGTCGCCCTCGTGCTCCTGTTTCGATCAAGCCAGATGTTGTCCTCCAGGCCCGTGCGGACGCCATCGGCCATGGCCGCGGCGATACCCGCGACGGGGGTTTGACTGCGGCCGATTCCCCCGAAGGCGACGACGGCCGGCTGCGGCAGACTGGCGACGAGAGCGGCGATGTGCAGCAATGACGCCTGCGCGGTCGATGCGTTACCAAGAATAACATTGATATAATATGGCGGTGACAGCAGCCCTTTCTTAATTAAAGAATGTACGACATTGACCATTCCAAGGTCGAATACCTCAAGCTCCGGCCTTATACCTTTCTCCGCCATGGCCTCGGCCAAGCGAACGATCATGTCCGGTGCGTTCAAGCTCGCTTCGCGGCTGAAATTGAGCGAGGAAAGCGTCAGGCTCGCCATGTCGGGGCGCAAATCGCCAGGCAGGTCGAGGACGGCGCTCCGTTGCGCCAAATCACCGAAACGGCGACCGCTGGTGGAAACGGTTAGAATAAGATCGGGACGACTCTCGCGGATTCTGGCGATGATATCACCGTAGACATCGGGCCGCCACGTTGGTTCGCCATTCTCATCACGAGCGTGAATATGGGCCATGGAAACGCCGAGTTCGCTACAGCTCAAAATATCACTGACTATAGAATTCGTCGTCAGTGGAACATGTGAACTCATTGTTGATGTTGGAACCATGCCAGTAGGCGCAAGATTTATTATAAATGGTGCCATACTTGATTTTCACCCATAGAGGACCCGGCGTCTGGTGCGCGCGCCGACGCGACGATCAGGCGAACACGTCGTCGATGGTCTTGCAATCGAGAACGCGCAGGCCCCACTCCTCCAAGGCGGTGGTGTCGGCCGACGACGCGACCCGCCGTCATGGTCGGACATGTGGCGTCACGCCTTCGGCGTCGCCAGCGGGCGCAGACGGGCGGTGGGGAAGACGGCGAAGGCGATGGTGCCTTTGCCTTCCTCGCTTTGCAGATCCAGCGTGCCGCCATGCAGCTCGACCAGCGATTTCGAGATCGGCAGACCCAACCCGACGCCGTCATGGGTGCCGCTCATGCCACCCTGCTCGAAGGGCCGCATGACGCGCGCCAGATCGGTGGTCTTGATGCCGCAGCCGGTGTCGGCGACCGACAGGATCAGGCCGGCGCTGCCGGTGATCGCCTTGACCTTCACATGCCCGCCGGCCGGCGTGAACTTGATCGCGTTGCCGATCAGGTTCAGCAGCACCCGCTGCACCGAGGTGCGGTCGGCGTAAAGCTGGGGCAGGCCGGGCTGGATTTCGCTGGTCACCGTCACCTTGCGGCGCTCGGCCTGGGTGGCGAGCAGAAGCATGGAACCCGAGATCGCGTCGACCAGCGCGAAGGTCTCTTCGTGCAGATGGTGCTTGCCGGCTTCGATCTTCGACAGGTCCAGCACCTGATTGATCAGCGCCAGCAGATGCTGGCCGCTGTCCAGGATGATCTTCGAGTATTCCTGATATTTGGCGTGGCCGAGCGGCCCGTACATCTCGGATTCCATCATCTGGCCGAAGCCCAGGATGGCGTTGAGCGGCGTGCGCAGTTCGTGGCTCATATTGGCGAGGAAGGCCGACTTCGAGCGGTTGGCCGTTTCGGCGAATTCCTTGGCGTCGCGCAGTTCCTCCTCGGCCGCCTGCAAGCCTTGGACGCTGGCCACCAGTTCGCGTTGCGAACTGCGGATTTCGGTCTCGTCCAGGAAGTTCAGGATCGCCCCGGCGATCTGGTCGCGCAGGTCGCGGTAGGGCACCACGCGCATCAGGTAGATGCGACCATCCGCCTCGATGACGTCCTGGTGCATCTGGCCGCGGGCCATCACGCCCAGCACGATGGCGCGCAAATCCTTGATGTGAAGCTGGGTCGCCACGGCGGTGATCAGTTGTCCAAGATCGGTCGGCAACAGCCCGAACAGCCGCACCGCCTGGGGCGTGAAGCGGGTGATGCGCAGGGTGCGGTCGACCACCAGCAGCGGGAAGCCGACGGTGTCTTGCAGGTTCTGCAAATCGGCGTTGGCGGCCGCCAGTTCGGTGGTGCGGACCTGCAATTCCTCGTTGACGGTGGTCAACTCCTCGTTGGTCGATTGCAGTTCCTCGTTCGAGGTCTCCAACTCCTCGTTCGAAGATTGCAACTCCTCGTTGGCGGCCTGCATCTCCTCGTTGAGCGCCTGCAATTCCTCGTTCGAGGTTTCCAACTCCTCGACCACGGTTTGCAGATGCTCGCGGGTGGCGATCAGCTCTTGTTCGAGTTCGACCATCCGCGCCTCGCCCGAGGGCTGCGGCTCGGCGTCGCGGGCGATGGGATCGACCGGCAGCTCGACCTTCTCGCAGCTCACCAGGAACAGGCTTTCGCGGCGGTTCTCGACCCTTAGCGGACGCACGGCGAGACGGACGAAGATGTCGCCGTCGCGGGTGCGCAGCTGCTTCTTGCCGCCTAAGACCGGCACGCCGCGTTCGCGCGCCCGATGCACCAGGGCGCGCAGATCGATGCGCAAATCCTCGGCGATCAGCTTGGCCAGGTTCTGGTTGGGGCGGCCCTGCGGGAAGCGCACGAACAGGTCGACATCGCCGTGATAGAACAAGATGTCAAGCTCGTCGTTGATCGCCACGCTGGGCGGCATGTAGGCCTCGACGAAGGCGTCGCGGACCATGCTTTCGATCGACGGGCCGCCGGGCGGCGCGGAATTCTGGTCCATCGCCTCGGCGATGCGCGGCCGGAAGGCGCCGAACACCGGATTGGTCGACCGTGGCGACACCAGCCGCTTCTGGAAAATCTTCGAGGCCGCCTTGACGGGCCGGAAAAGGTCCGAGCAATGCCCGACCGCCTCGGATTTCCCCAGGAACAGATGTCCGTCCGGGTTGAGCGCGTAGTGAAAAATCTGAAAGACCTTGTTCTGCACTTCGCCATTGAAGTAGATAAGGACGTTGCGGCAGCTAACCAGATCAACCTTCACGAAGGGCGGGTCTTTGATCAGGTCTTGCCGCGCAAATACGACCATTTCCCGGATCGTCTTCTTGATCTGACAGCTATGGCCCATCACGTCGAAGTATTTTTCGATGTAGTCCTTGTCCAGATTTTCGACGGTGGTCGCCGAATAGATGCCCTTCCGGGCATGGGCCATCGCGTCCATGTCGATGTCGGTGGCGAAGATCTGGATGCGGAAGGACCGCACCGCGTCGCCCAGCGTGTCGCTCAGCATCATGGCGAACGAGTAGGGTTCCTCGCCGGTGGCGCAGGCCGGCACCCAGATGCGGATGCTGTCGCCGGGCTTCTTGGTGGCCAGCAGTTCCGCCAGCGACGCCTTGACGTCCTCGAACGCCTTGGTGTCGCGGAAGAACGAGGTGACCGAGATCAGGATGTCCTTGCACAGCAGATCCAACTCGGTCGGATTGCGCTGCACGAAGTCCAGATAGGCGGGCAGGTTGTCGATGCGGTTGGCGGCGAGGCGGCGTTCCAGGCGCCGGCTGACGGTGTTCGACTTGTAGTGGGTGAAGTCGATGTCGGTGCGCTGGCGGACCCGCTGGAAAATCTCGTTGATGGTGTCGCGGGTTTCCGACTCCTCGGTCTTTTGCACCACCGGCCGCGGGAACCGCGTGATCGAGGCCAGTTCGGGGCCGATCCGCTCGGGCGGCAGGACCAGGTCGACGCAGTTGGTGTCCAGCGCCGCCTTGGGCATGCCGTCATATTTGGCGGTCTCGGGGTCTTGGGCGATGGTCAGCCCTTCGCCGGCCTTGATGGCGCGCACGCCGTGGGTGCCGTCGGTGCCGGTCCCCGACAGGATGACGCCGATCGCATGCCGGCCGCGATCCTGGGCCAGCGACGCGAAGAACACGTCGACCGAGGGTTTGGGGCCCATCGGCGCCGAAGGCTCGCGCAGCCACAGGGTGCCGTTCTTGGCCGTGACGTCCTTGTTGGGCGGGGTGATGTAAATGGTGTTCGGCGCGATGACCGTCCCATCCTTGATCTCCTCGACCGGCAGCGTGGTCTCGCGGCCGAGAAGCTGGACCATCATGCTGCGGTATTGCGGCGCCAGATGCTGGATGATGACATAGGCCATGCCGCCGGATTCCGGCAGATTGGCGACCAAGGGCCGCAACGCCTCGAGCCCGCCGGCCGAGGCGCCGATTCCCACGACGTAAAACGCGGTGCGCCGGCTGCGCGGCTTGCGCGGCGGCTTAGGGTCCACGCTTCGAGCCTTGACCTTCGCCATCGTCATCCCCCCCTGTCCAAGCTCGACACTACGCCAGGGAGGCCGGATTGCCTATTCCTCATGACCGCTGCGATTGGGTCATCAGTATGGGCCTTTGGCCAAGGCCCTACCCTTTTCGGTTAGGCTGGCCTTCCAAAGGGTTGGGTTGATCTGCTTGGTGACCAGCCAGCCCTCCTGCTCGCATTCGAGCAGGGTGCGCCAGATCAGCGACTGGTCGGGGGGCGCCGTGATGGC
Organism: Alphaproteobacteria bacterium; assembly: GCA_015232025.1. GTDB lineage: Bacteria > Pseudomonadota > Alphaproteobacteria > Rhodospirillales > Magnetospirillaceae > JADFZP01. The sequence goes on along the minus strand of JADGAL010000110.1, from coordinate 1,438 downwards.
GACGTCGCCGGTCATGCGCAGGATTTCCAACATCAGCCGCTGCTGCGGAAGCGTTTTCGGGGGAGCCAAGTCAGGCCCCCTTGCCGCCGTGCAGACTGGACCACTGGATCGGGTCGTGCAGGAACTTGCGCACTTCCTCCAGGGCCGGCTTGTCGAATTGGCCATTGTGCTCGGCGATTTCGAGCACGTCCCACCAATTGGCCAGATAGTGCATATGCACGCCGATTTCCTCGAGGGTGCGCAGCGCGCCCGGGAACACGCCGTAGAAAAAGACCACGAAGGCGTGGTCGACCTTGGCGCCCGCCTCGCGCACGGCGCGGCAGAAGGTGACCTTGCTGGCGCCGTCCGAGGCGAGATCCTCGACCAGCACGACCCGGTCGCCGTCCCGCATATGCCCCTCGATCTGGGCGTTGCGGCCGAAGCCCTTGGGCTTTTTGCGCACGTAAAGCATGGGCAGGCCCAGCAGGTCGGAGATCCAGGCGGCGTAGGGGATGCCGGCGGTCTCGCCGCCGGCCACCGCGTCGATCGATTCGAAGCCGACCTGGCGGGTGATCGTGGCGGCGGCCATCTCGCAGATGCGGCGGCGGGCGCGCGGGTACGAGATCACCTTGCGGACGTCGATATAGACCGGGCTGGCCCAGCCCGAGGTCAGGATATAGGGCTCCTCGGGCCGGAAATTGACGGCGCCGATTTCCAGCAGGATGCGGGCGGTGGTGAGTCCCGCCTGCTTCTGTTCGGGAGTGCGGGAAACGGACTGCATCGAGGCTGACCTCCGGTAGGGCGACGGCGACGGGGCGGCGGCGTTGCGGTATAGGTACCTTCGTTTGCGATCCAAAGACAAGGTGTCATGATGCCCGATCCCATCGAGATTCGCCGCGACGACGCCATCGCGACCGTGCTGTTGAACCGACCCGACCGGATGAACGCGCTCAATCTCGACATGTGGCGGGGGCTGACGCGGGCCTTCCAGACGCTGGCCGCCGACCAATCGTTGCGCGCCGTGGTGCTGCGCGGCGCCGGAACCCAGGCGTTCGCGCCGGGCGCCGACATTTCGGAATTCGACACCGATCGCGCCACCGCCGCCCAGGCCGAGGCCTATGATCTGGTGATGCGCGAGGCGCTGGCCATGGTGCGCGACTGCCCCCATCCGGTGGTGGCGATGATCCACGGCGCTTGCGTCGGCGGCGGCCTTGAACTGGCCGCCCAGGCCGATCTGCGGATCAGTGGCCAGTCGGGCCGCTTCGGGGTGCCGGTGGGCCGCATCTCGGTGGTCATGGCGCCGCCCGAGATCGCCTGCATCCAGCGCCTGGTCGGCCCGGCCCGCATGGCGGAAATCCTTCTCGAAGCCCGCGTCTTCGACGCCGCCGAGGCGCTGTCGATCGGCTTGCTGCATCGCGTGGTCGCCGACGACCAGTTGGAGGACGAGGTCGGAGCCACC
>JADGAL010000010.1 GCA_015232025.1 Alphaproteobacteria bacterium | reverse complement strand
CGAGCAGCGTGCCGCGCAGCGCCTCGGGCACCCCCGGATGGCGCATGGTCATGCCGCGCACATGGGCCTCGTAGATGATGCCGTCGCTCCAGGCGTGGCCCGGCGGACGGTCGCGGCCCCAGGTGAACGCCGTGTCGACCACCTGGCATTTGGGCATGAAGCGCGCGTTGTCGCGGCGGTCGATCGCCAGATCGGCGCGCGCCCCGCCGACCCGGAAGCCGAAATGGGTGTCGCTCCAGCGGAACGGCCCCGTCAGGGTGCGGGCGTAAGGATCGATCAGCAGCTTCGAGGCGTTGAAGCGATGGCCGGCCGCCGGATCGTACGGCCCATGCACGCGATAGCCGTAAAGCAGCCCCGGCCGGGCGTCGGGCAGATAGCCGTGCCAAACCTCGTCGGTATATTCGGGTAGGGAGATCCGCTCGACCTCGCGGCCGCCGCGCGGGTCGAACAGGCACAGCTCGACCCTCTCGGCATGCGCCGAGAACAGCGCGAAATTCACGCCATGCCCATCCCAGGTGGCCCCCAAGGGATAAGGAGCCCCAGGCCAGACGCGCCTTCGTTCCGACATTCCCCAATCCGCAAGCCAAACCGCCGGGGGATCTTATACGATCGGCGCGATATCATCCATTCGTATTGGATGGGACCGCGCCGTCCTCGTCGTCCAACGAATAGCCGGCGGCCCGGACGGTGCGGATCGGGTCGGTTTCGCCGGGGCCGACCAGCACCTTGCGCAGGCGGCGGACATGGACGTCGACGGTGCGCGGCTCGACGTGGATGTCCTGGCCCCAAACGGCGTTCAGCAGATCCTCGCGCGAGAACACGCAGCCGGGATGGGTCATCAGGTAGCGCAGCAGGCGGTACTCGGTCGGCCCCAGATGGATCGAGCGGCCGGCGCGGGTGACCCGGTGGGCGGTCAGGTCCATGGAAAGGTCTTGGAAGGACAGCACGCCCTTGTCGGGGGTCGGCTGGGCGCGGCGCAGCAGGGCGCGCACGCGGGCCATCAGTTCGGGCACCGAGAAGGGCTTGGTCAGGTAGTCGTCGGCCCCGGTGTTCAGGCCGCGCACCTTGTCGGCCTCGTCGCCGCGCGCCGTCAGCATGACGATGGGCACGTCGCGGCTGGCCGGCTTGCGGCGAATCTGGCGGCAGACCTCGATGCCCGACATCAGCGGCAGCATCCAGTCGAGCAGGATCAGGTCGGGCGGGGATTCCGCCACCAGGGTCAGCGCCTCCTCGCCGTCGCCGGCTTCGAGAACGCGATAGCCCTCCTTCTCAAGGTTGTAGCGCAACAGGGTGACCAGCGGCGCCTCGTCCTCGACAACCAGGACGAGGGGCTTCATGGGATCTCCTCCTCGGCCTCGGGCGGCGGCGCGATCGCGTCGGCCTTGGGCCGCTCGCCCACGATCGGCGTGCCCCTGACCTGGAAATGGATGGTCTCGGCCACGTTGGTGGCGTGGTCGCCGATCCGCTCGATGTTCTTGGCGATGAACATCAGATGCGTGCAGGCGGTGATGTTGCGCGGGTCTTCCATCATGTAGGTGATCAACTCGCGGAACAGGCTGGTGTGCATCTCGTCCACCTCCTCGTCCCGGCGCCACGCGGCCAAGGCCTTGTCGGCGTCGTTCTCGACATAGGCGTCCAGCACCTCGCGGATGATCTCGGCGACCACCCGGCCCATCCGCGGGATGGCGCCGACCGGCTCGACCATCGGGATGCGGTTCAGCACCAGGGCGCGCTTGGCGACGTTGGCGGCGTAATCGCCGATCCGTTCGAGATCGGACGAGATGCGCAAGGCGGCGACGATGGCCCGCAAATCGATGGCCATCGGCTGGCGCAAGGCCAACAGCCGCACCGTCAGGTTTTGCACCTCGTGCTCAAGCTCGTCGATCTGGTGGTCGCTGGCCACCACGCGGGCGGCGAGGTCGCTGTCGCGGCGGACCAGCGCCCCGATCGCCTGATCGAGCTGCGACTCGGCCAACCCGCCCATGCGGGTGATGGCCTGGGCGAGACGCTCGAGTTCGGCGTCGTAGGCCCGCATCGTGTGATCGCCCATGGGGATTCCTTTCAACCGAAGCGGCCGGTGATGTAGCCCTGCGTCAGCTTGTGGCGCGGGTTGGTGAAGATCTGCTCGGTCTCGCCGCATTCCACCAGCTCCCCCAGATGGAAGAAGCCGGTGCGTTGCGAGACGCGCGCCGCCTGCTGCATCGAGTGGGTGACGATCACGATCGTGAAGCGTTGGCGCAATTCGTCGATCAGTTCCTCCACTTTGGCGGTGGCGATCGGATCGAGCGCCGAGCACGGCTCGTCCATCAAGATCACCTCGGGGCTGACCGCGATGGCGCGGGCGATGCACAGGCGCTGCTGCTGTCCACCCGACAGCCCGGTGCCCTGCTCTTGCAGCCGATCCTTCACCTCGTCGATCAGGCCGGCCTTTTCCAGGCTGGTCATCACGATCTCGTCCAACTCGGCGCGCGACCGCGCCAGACCGTGGATGCGCGGCCCATAGGCCACGTTGTCGTAGATCGTCTTGGGAAACGGATTGGGCTTTTGGAACACCATGCCGACGCGGGCGCGAAGCTGCACCGGGTCGAGGCCCGACGTGTAGATGTCCTCGCCGTCCAGCCAGATGCTGCCCGCCACGCGGCAGGATTCGATCAGGTCGTTCATGCGGTTCAGGCAGCGCAGGAAGGTCGACTTGCCACAGCCCGAGGGGCCGATCAGGGCCGTCACCTCGTTGGGGCGGATGTCGATGCTGACGCTCTTCAGCGCCTGTTTGGCGCCATAGAACACGTCGACGTCCCGCGCCGACACCTTGGCCAAGCGTCGATCGTCCAGGGTGGCCTGGTCCAGGGCGGGTTTGCTCGCAACGTTCATGTCACTACCACCGTCTTTCGAATTTCTTGCGCAGCACGATCGCCAGCAGGTTCATCACGGCGAGGAACGCCAGCAGGATCATGATCGCCGCCGAGGTCCGCTCGACGAAGGCTCGTTCCGGGCTGTCGGCCCACAGATAGACCTGCACCGGCAGCACCGTGGCGGGGTCCAGGAAGCCCGCCGGAATGTCGACGATGAAGGCGACCATGCCGATCATCAGCAACGGCGCCGTCTCGCCGATCGCGTGGGCGGTGGCGATGATGGTGCCGGTCAGGATGCCGGGCATGGCCAGCGGCAGCACGTGATGGGTGACGACTTGCAGGCGCGAGGCGCCCAACCCGCGGGCGGCCTCGCGGATCGAGGGCGGAACCGCCTTCAACGCGGCGCGGCTGGCGATGATGATCACCGGCAGCGACATCAGCGTCAGCACCAAGCCGCCGACCAGCGGCGCCGAGCGCGGCATGTTCAGGAAGTTGAGGAACAGCGCCAAGCCCAGCAGGCCGAAGACGATCGACGGCACGGCGGCGAGATTGTTGATGTTGACCTCGATCAACTCGGTCCAGCGGTTCTTGGGCGCGAATTCCTCGAGATACACCGCCGTGGACACCCCCAAGGGAAAGGCGAGGCACAGCGTCACCACCATGGCGAACAGCGAGCCGACCACCGCGCCGCCGACCCCGGCCAGCTCCGGCTCGCGCGAATCGCCCGCCGTGAAGAAGGTCGTGTTGAAGCCAAGCGACACCGCCCCGGTTTGGCGCAACGAGGCGAGCCATTCGGCTTGACGGGCCGTCAGGCGGCCGGACTCGGCCGTCACGTGGCCCTTGAACACCATGTCGACATCGTCCGAGGCGAGCAGCGTCACCACCCGCCTTTGTCCGATCAGGCCCGGATCGTCCTGGACCATGTCGCGCAGGACGCGATCGGCGCCCGAACTGATCAGGCCGAACAACTCGCGCTTGTCGTTGCGCGCCGTGACCTCGGGGAAGCGGGCCGCCAGGGCGGATTTGACCAGCCCGGCGAAGTCGCCCTCCTTGACCGGGCCGGCGTCGAACGACACCTCGACCGCGATCCCGGTCTGCGCGAAGGCGGTATAGCCCTTGCCGACGATGGTCACCAGCAGCGCGACCAGGAAGGCCAGCGCCACGGCCACCGAAGCCATGCCATACAGCTTGAACCGCCGCTCGGCGGCATGGCGGCGGGCCAGTCGCCGCGCCGTTCGTTCGTCAATCATATTGTTCACGGAACCTCTTCACCACCTGAAGGGCGGCCACGTTGAGCGCCAGGGTGACCAGGAACAGCACCAGCCCCAGCGCGAAGGCGGCCAGGGTCTTGGGGCTGTCGAATTCCTGGTCGCCGACCAGCAGCGTGACGATCTGGACGGTCACCGTGGTCACCGTCTCGAAGGGATTGGCGGTCAGATTGGCCGCCATGCCGGCGGCCATCACCACGATCATGGTCTCGCCGATGGCGCGCGACACGGCCAGCAGCAGCCCGCCGACGATGCCCGGCAGCGCCGCCGGCACCACCACTTGGCGGATGGTTTCCGAGCGGGTCGCCCCCAGGCCCAGCGAGGCCTCGCGCAGCGACCGCGGCACCGCCGTGATCACGTCGTCGGCGATCGACGAGACATAGGGGATGATCATGATGCCCATCACCACCCCGGCGGCCAGCGCGCTTTCCGACGAGACGCCGAGGCCCAGCATGGTGCCGGCGTCGCGCAGGAAGGGCGCCACGGTCAGCGCCGCGAAGAAGCCGTAGACCACGGTGGGAATGCCGGCCAGCACCTCGAGCAACGGCTTGATGATGGCCCGCATCCGGCGCGGCGCGTATTCCGCCATGTAAATCGCCGAGAGCAGCCCCACCGGCATCGCCACCGCCATGGCGATGAGGCTGATCAGGAAAGTGCCGGCGAACAGCGGCACCGCCCCGAAGGCGCCCGACGAGCCGACCTGATCCGAGCGGATCGCCGTTTGCGGGCTCCATTCGAGGCCGAACAGGAAGTGGTGGATCGGCACCGCGTTGAAGAAGCGGATGCTCTCGAACAACAGCGACAGCACGATGCCGACCGTCGTGAAAATGGCGATCGTCGAGGCGCCGATCAGCAGCCGCTCGACCAGCCTTTCGACCGCGTTGCGCGCCCGCAAATCGGGACGCACGCGGCGCAGGGCCAGACCCAGTCCGCCGATCGCGGCGGCCAGGGAAAGAACCGCCACCGCCACCGCGCCAAGGCGCTTGAGCCGCAGATAGGTCTCGGCCGCCGCCGCCATCTCGGGATCGACATCGCGCGAGGTGACCACGCCGGCCGCCAGATTGCGCACGTCGTTCATCAACAGGCCCAGCCGCTCGGGCGGCAATTCCCGCGCCACCAGGGGCAGCGAGTCGACGACCAGCGAACGCACCACCAGCGGCTCGAAGGCCAGCCAGCCCAGCAGAACGACCAAAGCGGGCAGGCCGCTCCACAAGGCGACATAGGAACCGTAATAGACGGGCAGCGAATGCGGCCGCCGATCGGCCGCCGCGGAACGCGCGGCGGCCCGGCGGCGCCCAAGGTGGAATCCCACGGCGGAGAGCAGAAGAAGCGTGGCCACCAGGGCTATAAGCTGCATCGACCGTTTCCCGCCTTACATCTTCAGATCGGCCATCGAGGTGGCCTGCTCCGCCATCGCCTTGCGCTCGGCGGTCGGCATGGGGATCAGACCCTTGTCGGCCAGATAGCCGTCCGGCCCCCACGACTTCTCGCTGGCGAACTCGGCCACGAATTCACGCATGCCCGGAATTTGGCCGACATGCGCCTTCTTGACGTAGAAGAAAAGCGGGCGCGAAACGGGATATTTGCCCGAGGCGATCTCTTCGAAGCTGGGCTGGACGCCGTTGATCAGGCTTCCCTGCAGCTTGTCGGCGTTCTGGTCCAGGAAGCTGTAGCCGAAGATGCCCAGCGCCTTGGGATTGCCGCTCAGCTTCTGAACGATCAGGTTGTCGTTCTCGCCGGCTTCGATGAAGGCGCCGTCCTCGCGGACCGACTGGCAGGCCGTCTTGTGGGCGGCGGCGTCCGACTTCAGCGCGACGATCTCGGGGAACTTGCCGCAGGCCTCTTCCATCACCAGCTCGACGAAGGCGTCGCGGGTGCCCGAGGTCGGCGGCGGCCCCAGGACCTCGATCGGCTGATCGGGCAGCTTCGCGTCGATCTGCTTCCAGGTCTTGTAGGGATTGGCGACCAGCTTGCCATCGACCGGAACCTGCTTGGCCAGGGCCAGGAACACCTGCTCGCGGGACAAGTCGAAGCGGCTGGCCGTCTTGGCGTTGGCGATGACGATGCCGTCATAGCCGATCTTGACCTCGGTGATCGCCGTGACGCCGTTCTTGGCGCAGGTCTCGACCTCGGACGCCTTGATGCGGCGCGAGGAATTGGTGATGTCGGGATGCCCCAGACCAACCCCGGCGCAGAACAGCTTGATCCCGCCGCCCGAGCCGGTGCTCTCGATCACCGGCGTCTTGTAGCTGGTGCTTTTGCCGAACTGCTCGGCGACCGTGGTCGAAAAGGGATAGACGGTGGACGACCCGACGATGCGGATCTGGTCGCGCGCCTCGGCGGCCGAGGCGAAAGCCACCGTGGCGACGGCGGCGGCGAGAGTCTTCTTCAGCATGGGGTCCTCCAGACGGGTCGTGTCGGGCCGGACATTACCGACCGGCCGCGACTCTGGTGTGACAGCCGGATGAAGGTTTTGTGACAGTGGGCACGGTGGCGCTCAGGCGGTGGCGCGAGGCGCCCGGGCGCCGCGAAGCAGACCTTCCGTGCTGAGATCCTCGTCGATGTCGGGCCAGTGTATCCCCCAGCCCCCGCCGGCCACCCGCCAATGCCGCCGCTGGTCGGGGGTGGCGTCCAACAGGCGCGGGTACCACGCCAGCGGAACGGTGATGGTTCGCCCATCCATCAGGTCGACGGAAAGACGATCGTCATCGACGCGCACATCCATGACCCGCTCATCCGCTTCGGGGACCGAAATCACGATGCCTCTCCGCTCGTCATCATGGCCGGCGCCAGTAGATGCCCGTGTCAAGCACGGGCATGACGGCCCCCAATATGGCCCGGCTCGTCATGGCCGGACTTGATCCACGGCTGTCCGGCACACTCTTTGCTGGACAGAGTGCATGGCATTGATTCTAATCGTGTTCAGACGTTCTCGCGTCTCCTGGACACGAAAGGGCTCAACACCATGCGGCACCAGAATAGCGTTTTGCACGACCTTTTGAAGCATGTTCCGTGGGATTCATTTGATCGTCTGGTGGCGCGGCATGGCGCGGACGAGCGCATGCGGCGGCTGACCACCAAAAGTCAGTTGATCGCGCTGCTTTACGGGCAGCTTTCGGGGGCTTCGAGCCTGCGAGAGATCGTCGGCGGCCTGGAGAGTCATGCGGCGCGGCTCTATCACCTGGGGGCGCGCCCTACACAGCGCTCCACGCTGGCCGAGGCCAACGCCCATCGTCCCAGCGCGGTCTTTGCCGACCTGTTCGCCGAGATGGTGGGCCGTGCCCATCGTGGATTGCGCCGCGTCGTGGGCGAGAGCGTCTATCTCATCGATTCGACCAGCCTTCCGCTCACCAGCCGGAGCGCCCATTGGGCGCGCTTCTCGGCCGGCGTCTGCGGCGCCAAGACCCACGTCATTTACGATCCCGACGCCGACCAGCCAATCTACGCGGCGGTCACTACGGCCAACGTCAATGACATCACCGCGGCCCAGGCGATGCCCATCGAAGCGGGCGCCACCTACGTCTTCGACCTCGGCTACTACGATTACGGCTGGTGGGCCAAGATGGACGCCGCCGGTTGCCGCATCGTCACCCGGTTCAAGACCAACACGCCCCTGACGGTGACTGCCGAATTGGAGGTGGCGCAAGGCGGCGCCATCCTTTCCGACCGCATTGGCTTGTTGCCCCGACGCCAAGCCAAGAACCGCAAGAACCCGCTCAGCGATCCGGTTCGCGAGGTTCGGGTCCGGATCGACACCGGCAAGGTCCTGCGCATCCTCTCCAACGACCTCGACGCATCCGCCCAGAAGATAGCCGACCTTTACAAGCGGCGCTGGGCCATCGAATTGTTCTTCCGCTGGGTGAAGCAAACCCTGAAAATCCGCCATTTCCTCGGCGCAAACGAAAACGCCATCCGCATCCAGATCGCAGTCGCGCTGATCGCCTTCCTGCTGTTGCGCATGGCGCAGGCAACCCAAACGGCCGTCCAAAGCCCTCTTGCCTTCGCTCGCTTGGTTCGCGCCAACCTGATGCACCGTCGGCGCATCGATCATCTGCGGAACCCTCCGCCACTACGGCCAGCCAACTCCGACCAACTCCAATTCATCTGGGCCGTACCATGAAGCAAGCATCGTGCCGGACAGCCGTGGGTCAAGCCCGGCCATGACGGAGAAGGGGACAAAAGTGAACCTTTTGTTGGCGTCAGTGCACTAGCGCGAAGGCGGGGATCCATGTTGGGGCCGGGCCTTTTGTCCGCTTGACGAAGCCCGCCCACCCCCCTAATGTGAGTGAACGTTCACGTTAGTTGGTGCGATGCGGTGAGAGACGGACAATCCACGCGACGGCGGATCGACGACGCCGCCTTGCGGCTTTTCGTAGCCAAAGGGGTGACCGAGACCAGCGTGCGCGATCTGGCCCAGGCGGCGGGCATCGCCGAGGGCACGCTGTATCGCCACTACGCGTCCAAGGACGATCTGGTGGCCGATCTGTTCGCCGGCAATTACGCGGCCTTCGCTCGGCGGCTGGCGGGATTGGAGCGGCTGGACGACGTGGTCGCCGAGGTGTTTCGCTTCCACGACGAAAACCCCACCCTGTTCCGCTTCCTGCTGTTGGTGCAGCACCAAGCGCTGCCGCGCGTGCCCGATGGCGCCGACAATCCGGTTTCGGTGCTGAAGGCCCTGATCGAGCGGGGGATTCGCGAAGGCGCGATCACCCTGACCGATGCGGCGCTTGGCACCGCGATGGTGCTGGGGCTGATGCTGCAACCCGCCACGGCGGTGGTCTATGGCCGCCTCGATCCACCGCTGTCGCGCTTCGCCGCGACGATCTCGGCCGCCTGCTGGCGCGCCCTCAACCCGCCCAAGGATACCGACCATGCGTGATGGAGCCTTCCACCTGCTGGCCCGCCGCCGCTTCCTGCCGCTGTTCGCGAGCCAGTTCCTGGGCGCCGCCAACGACAATCTGTTCAAGAACGCGCTGGTCATCCTGGTGGTGTTCCGCCTGGGCGCCCAGGCCGGCATGCCGCCGCAAGTGCTGGTGACGGCGGCGGCCGGGCTGTTCATCCTGCCGTTCTTCCTGTTCTCGGCCACCGCCGGACAACTGGCCGACCGGCTGGAGAAAAGCGGCCTGATGCGGCTGGTCAAGCTGGCCGAGGTGGGCATCGCGCTGCTCGCCGCCTGGGCGCTGATCGAGGCCAACGTGCCGGGCATGCTGGCCGCCTTGTTCCTGTTCGGCCTGCAATCGACCTTCTTCGGCCCGCTGAAATACGCCGTGCTGCCCGAGCATCTGCGCGAGGACGAGCTGATCGGCGGCAACGCCCTGATCGAGGGCGGAACCTTCCTGGCCATCCTGCTGGGCACCATCGCGGGCGGCGTGCTGGTGCTGACCGACAAGGGGCCCGAGATCGTCTCGGCGTTGATGGTGGGGCTGGCCGTGTTGGGCTTCCTGGCCAGCCTGTTCCTGCCCAAGGCCCGCCCCGGCAACCCGTCGGTGCCGGTGCGGGCCAACATCCTGCGCGAGACGATCGGCGTCTTGGGCCTGGTGCGCAGCCGCCGCGACCTGTTCCTGTCGGTGCTGGGCATCTCGTGGTTCTGGCTGGTCGGCGCCACCTATCTGGCGCAATTCCCGGCCTTCGCCAAGGACGTGCTGGCGGCCGATCAGCACGCCGTGACCCTGATGCTGACGGTGTTCTCGGTCGGCATCGGCGTTGGATCGATGCTGTGCGGCCGGCTGCTGGGCGGCGAGGTCTCGGCGCGCCACGTTCCCTTCGCGGCGCTGGGCATGACGGTGTTCGCGCTCGATCTGTGGCTGGCCAGCGGCTCGGGCGCCGCGCCGGGCGCCGCGCTGGCCACCCTGGACGTGTTCCTGGCGCAGCCCAACACCTGGCGGGTGCTGGCCGATCTGCTGCTGCTCGCGGTGTGCGGCGGGCTGTATATCGTGCCGCTTTACGCCATCCTGCAAACCCGCGGCGACGAGACCCAGCGGGCGCGCGTGATCGCCGCCAACAACATCGTCAACGCCGCCTTCATGGTGCTGTCGGCGCTGGCCGCCACCGCCATGCTGGCCCAAGGCTTCAGCGTGCCGCAGGTCTTCTTGTCGGTCGCCCTGGCCAATCTGGCGGTGGCCGGCTACATCTGCGGCCTGCTGCCCGACGCGGTGCTGAAGGGCGTGTTCGTCGCGCTGCTGCGCCTGTTCCACAAGGCCGAGGTCAGGGGCCTGGAGAATTTGGCGGCGGCTGGCGAGCGGGCGGTCTTGGTGGTCAACCACGTCTCGTTCCTGGACGCCATCCTGTTGGCCGCCTTCCTGCCCGGCAAGCCGACCTTCGCGGTCAACACCTTCGTGGCGCGGCTGTGGTGGGTGAAGCCCTTCCTGTCGGTGGTCGACGCCTATCCGCTGGACCCCACCAACCCGATGTCGACCAAGGGCCTGATCCATGCCGTGCGGGAAGGCCGCACCTGCGTGATCTTCCCCGAGGGCCGCATCACCGTCACCGGCGCCTTGATGAAGATCTACGAGGGTCCGGGGATGATCGCCGACCGCGCCGACGCCCCGGTGGTGCCGGTGCGCATCGACGGCGCCCAGTACACGCCGTTCTCGCGCCTGAAGGGCAAGGTGCGGACCCGCTGGTTCCCGCGCATCGTCATCACCATCCTGCCGCCGCGCCGCTTCGCGGTGCCCGACGAGATCAAGGGCCGCGCCCGCCGCCAGCGGATCGGCGCCGCGCTTTACGACGTGATGTCGGGGATGATGTTCGAGACCGCCCCGCGCCACCTCACCCTGTTCGAGGCGCTGTTGGAGGCGCGCCGCATCCATGGCGGCCGGGCCCCGGCGGTCGAGGACGTCAACCGCAAGCCGCTCGACTACGCCCGGTTGATCGCCGGGGCGCGGGCGCTGGGCCGCGTGCTGGCGCGCCACGCCGACCGGGGCGAAGCGGTGGGCGTTCTGCTGCCCAACGCCGCCGCCACCGCCGTCACCTTCTTCGGGCTGCAAGCCTTTGGCCGGGTGCCGGCCATGCTGAACTTCTCGACCGGGCCGGCCAACGTGCTGGCGGCCTGCGAGGCGGCGCGCATCCGCACCGTCGTCACCTCGCGCCGCTTCGTCGAGCAGGCCCGCCTTCAGGCGATGATCGCTTCGCTGGAGGGCAAGGTGGCGGTCCTGTTCCTTGAAGACGTTCGCGCCGGGATGGGATTGATCGACAAGCTCCACGGCCTCTCGCCCCATCGGCGAAGCGACGCCACGCCCGACCAGCCGGCGGTGGTGCTGTTCACCTCGGGGTCCGAGGGCACCCCCAAGGGGGTGGTGCTGTCGCACGCCAACATCCTGTCCAACTGCGCCCAGTTGGGCGCGCGGGTGGCGTTCAGCCCGACCGACATCGTGTTCAACGCGCTGCCGGTGTTCCACTCGTTCGGCCTGACCGGGGGCATGCTGCTGCCGGTGCTGGCCGGCATCAAATGCTTCCTCTACCCCTCGCCGCTGCATTACCGCATCGTGCCCGAGATGGTCTACGACACCAACGCGACCATCCTGTTCGGCACCGACACCTTCCTGACCGGCTACGCCCGCGCCGCCTCGCCCTACGATTTCTACAGCGTGCGCCACGTCTTCGCCGGGGCCGAGAAGGTCAAGGACGAGACCCGGCGCGTGTGGATGGACAAGTTCGGCCTGCGCATCCTCGAGGGCTATGGCGCCACCGAGACCGGGCCGGTGTTGGCCGTCAACACCCCCATGCACTTCAAGCCCGGCACGGTCGGCCGCCTGCTGCCCGGCATCGAGCACCGGCTGGACTCGATGCCCGGCATCGACGAGGGTGGACGCCTGTGGGTCAAGGGACCCAACGTGATGCTGGGCTATTGGCGCGTCGAGCGGCCCGGCGAGCTGCAACCGCCGCCCGAGGGCTGGTACGACACCGGCGACATCGTGACGATCGACGAGATGGGCTTCGTCCGCATCGTCGGCCGCGCCAAGCGATTCGCCAAGATCGCGGGCGAAATGGTGTCGCTGGGCAAGGTCGAGGCCGAACTATCCGCCCTGTGGCCGGACGGCCAGCACGCCGTGGTCGCCATCGCCGACGACCGCAAGGGCGAGCAACTCGTCCTGGTGACCGACCGCGCCAACGCCAGCCGCGAGGCCCTGCTGGCCCATTTCCGCGCCCAAGGGCTGGCCGAACTGCTGGTGCCGAAGGCGATCGTGACCGTCGAGCGCGTCCCGCTGCTGGGCACCGGCAAGACCGACTACGTGTCGGTCAAGGCGATGGCCGAGTCCTTCGCCAAGGAAAGGGCATGACACGGGCCGAAAATGTCTTATATATTGGACGCCATGCTCGATTTGCTCAATCTCGGTACCGAGATCGCCGCCCACCGCAAGCGGGCGCGGTTGACCCAGGCCGCCTTGGCCGAGCGTTCCGGGGTGAGCCGGGCGACCATCGCGGCCCTTGAGAACGGAGCCGCGCGGGAACTGGGCTTCGGCAAGGTGATGCGCATCCTGGCGGTGCTGGGCCTCGATCTGCGCCTGACCACCGCGAACACCGGCCGACCGACGCTCGAGGATCTGCAAGCCGAGCGGGGCGAGCGATGATCCGGGTCTGGAGCGACGGCCTGAGCGCCGGCCTGCTCGACCGTCACGGCCCACGCGGCGCCGTGTTCGCGTATGACCACGGGGCCGCCCCCGCGCGCGGCGTGTCGATGACCATGCCGGTGCGGCTGGCGTCGTGGAACCACGCCTGGGGCATCCACCCGATTTTCGAAATGAACCTGCCCGAGGGCGCGTTGCGGGAACGGCTGAGATTGTCCTTCGCCAAGGCGACCGGCACGTTCGACGCCTTCGACCTGCTCGCCGTGGTCGGCCGCTCGCAGATCGGCCGCCTGCGCCACACCAGCGCCGACGCGACGCTGGACGAGGAGGTGCCGTTCCAATCGGTCGACGAAATCCTGACCCACCGCCGCGACGGCGATCTGTTCGCCGCCATGCCGCGGCGCTTCGCGGTGCATTCGGGCTTGAGCGGCGTGCAACCCAAATTGATGGTCCGCGACGAGGCGGACGCCGGTATCAGCGTGCGCGGCGCCACCCACATCGTCAAATTCTGGAGCGCCGACGAATACCCCGAGCTGGCGACCAACGAATTCTTCTGCCTGCGCGCCGCCGAACGCTGCGGGCTGGAGGTGCCGCGATTCCGTCTGGCCGAGGACGGCTCGGCCCTGGTGGTCGACCGCTTCGACCTGCGCCCCGACGGCACCTATCGCGGCGTCGAGGATTTCTGCGTCCTGAACGCCAGAGGCACCGACGAGAAGTACCGGGGCGACTATGAAACCGCCCTGTTCGGACGGATGCGCGCCTTCATCGACGGCGAACACCTGCCCCAGGCGATGGACCGCCTGTTCACGCTGTTCGTCTTGAACCGGGGCTTGCGCAATGGCGACGCGCATCTCAAGAACTTCGCGCTGGTCTACGACGACGTCACCGGGTCGCCCCGTCTGGCGCCCGTCTATGACCTGGTGACGACCACCGCCTACATCCCCGAGGACGGAATGGCGCTGACCCTGGGCGGCTCGACCCGCTGGCCCGATACGCGGAAACTGGCCGCGCTCGGGACGACGCGGTGCGGTCTGACGCCACGCCGGGTCCGCGAAATCTTCGATATCGTGGCCACCGCCATCGCCGAGACGGCGGCCGAGATGCGGACCCACATCGCCGACCATCCCGAATTCGCCGAGATCGGTCGTCGCATGCTGGATCAATGGGACCCGGCGGCGACCGGCTCCATCAACTTGTTCAGATAACCCAGCATGATCGCCGACAGCAGGAACAGGAAGTGGATGACGCATTGCCACATCACCACGTTTTCCTGGAAGTGTTGCTCGGCGTTGACGAAGGTCTTCAGCAGGTGGATCGACGAGATGCCGACCAGCGCCATCGCCAGTTTGGTTTTCATCGTGTTGGCGTTGACGTGGCTGAGCCAATCCGGGCAGTCCGGGTGGTCGTCGACGTAAAGCCGCGAGACGAAGGTTTCGTAACCGCCGATGATCACCATGATCAACAGGTTGGAGATCATCACCACGTCGATCAGGCCCAGCACCAGCAACACGGCGGTGCTTTCGTCCATGGTCGGATGATGGAATATCTCGGCGAGTTCCATGAAGAACCGATAGACGAAATAGACCTGGGCGATGATCAGGCCCATATAAAGCGGGGCTTGCAGCCATCGGCTTAGAAACACCACGCGGGCCATGCCGCGGGTGAAGCCATCCTGGCCGGGACGGCCGTAATATTGGTTGCTCATGATCCCCCCATGTCGAACGGGACGGACCATAACGCGCGGCGGCCAAGACGGCAACGCGGCGGGCGTGTCGGAAACACCCGGATCATTTGACGCGGGTCGGAGTGCGTCCATATACTTTGAACAATCCAGGCTTTCGGGAGAATGGACTTGTCCGGCACCCCGGTGAACCGGCTGATCGACGAGGCGCGAAAGGACCACCCCCAGTCCCTGGATGACCTGTTGCGCGACTACGATGCCGAAAAAATCAAGACGCTCACCGGTGACTTGGCAGCCGAGCCGCCGACCGGCAAGGAACTGATATGAGAGCCTGGAATGAGCACTTCAGCTAAGGCGCTATCCTTCGATCAGCATACCATGTGGGTCGAACTCGGCGATGGCCGCACCATCGGTGTGCCGCTCGCTTGGTTTCCTCGTCTTCTCCATGCCACCCCGGATCAGCGAGAGCGTTGCAGGATCGGTTATGGGGGGGAGGGGCTGCACTGGGAGGAACTTGACGAGGACATTTCCGTTCCCGGCCTGTTGGCGGGCCGGGGCGATCAGACCAGGACGCGTAGTAGCGCCGCCTAAATCCCCCCCACCGGCCGCTGGCCGATCGTCAGGTCGTCGTCAACCCCCCTGATCCCCTCCAAGCTATGCGCCGCGACGTGCAGGGCGCGGCGTTCGGTTTCCGAGCCGATCAGGCCGCTGAAATGGGCGATGCCGCCGGTCACGTTGACGTTGACCAGGGATGGGTCGAGCCAGGGTTGCTGGGCCACGATGCGCTGCAATTCGTCCTCCAGGGCGTCGTCGTCGCCGGGGGCGGCGGATTGGGGGGCGCGGCGGCCGGCCAGGGCGCGCAGCAGGTCCGAGCGGCTGACGATCCCCACCACGCGGCCGTCGCGCAGCACCGGCACGCGTTTGACGCGGCGTTTGTCGAACAGGTCGAGCACCTCGTCGATCGCGGTGTCCTCGTGGATGGTGATGACCTCGGCGGTCATCACGTCGCTGGCGCGGGTGCCGTGGGTCTTGATGTAATCGGCGGCGGCCAGGGGGCGGCCGGCCAGCAGCGTGGCCCACCACGAGCGGCGGCGCTCGCCCTGTTCGACGCGCCACATCAGGTCGGCCTCGCTGACGATGCCGACCAGGCGGCCGCCCTTCTCGACCACCGGCACGCCGCTGATGCGCCGTCGCAGCAGCATGTCGGCGACGACCGTCAACGGGGTGTCGGGCAGGATGGTGGCGACCTCGCGGGTCATGATCTCGGCGGCTCGCATGCGATTCCTCCTCACACCCTTTGGGCGCCGTAGTAAAGCTGGACGGTGTGCTTGGCCTCGGCGAAGAACAGCCAGCGTTCGATCGGCATGCCGATCGCGATCGACAGCGCCGCCAGCACGGTCAGCGGGGTGGCGATGACCGGCGCCAAGGCGGCCAGCGCGGTGGCCACCAAGGGCACCCCGAAGCCCAGCACCCGCGACAGGGTGCGCAGCCGGGTCGAATGCTTGCGCCCCAGCGAGAATCCCATTTCCTTGATCAGGTAGTTGTCCTCGCTGTGCGGCGATTCGAGAAAGCGGGTGGGGCCGATCCGCCCCAGCCCGGTGGCGCTTTCCGGCGTGCTTTGGGCCGGCCGGGTCTCGATGAAGGTCCAATAGCCTTCCTTGAGCAGGATGGTCGCCGCGATGATCAGCGCCACCGCCACGTCGAATTCCGGCGAACCACCCCCCCACGGATGCATCAGCGCGTTGAGGAACACCGCGCCGATCATCAGCCCGATCGCCATGTAGTTGGGCACCACCCACGCGTTGTGCCATTGATGGATGGTCTTCAGCGAGGCGTAGATCATGCCGGTGCAGATCACCGTGGCCACCGCGCCGACCGCGGTCAGCACGCCGGCCACCAGCGTCACCCGGCCCTCGCTGCCCAGCCATCCCCAGGACAGCGCCAGAACCAGGGCCGGCATGTAGGTCAGCACCGAGGCCACCCCCTCGCGCGACAGCCACGACGAGCGCCATTGCGACAGCGCCCGCCACGCCCGCTCGGGCCGCCCCAGATGCGCCATCGAGGCCAGCAGTCCCGCCGTCACCAGCCCCAGGCCGAGAACCAAGGCGGCGATCGCGAAGGGACGGCTGTCGGGCAGGGCGCCGCTGGGCGCCAGAAGTCCCAGCAGGAACAGCAGGCCATAGCCCGCCCCCGCCGCCGTCGTGAAGAAGATGATCGAGAAGGCCGGATGCATGGCGTCACCGTGACAGCAGGCGGTCCACCCAATTCAGCAGCGCGTTGTCATTGCTGACCTCGAGTTCGCGCCGGCCACCCTCGATCGCCACCGGCATGACCTTCTTGGGGCGCGGCGGCAGGTATTTGTTGACCGGCTTGTAGCCCATCTCGGGCATCAGATCGTATCCATCCCGCTCGCGGACCAGCGCCGAGACGTTCGAGTCGGGATCGCCCAGATCGCCGAAATGGCGCGCCGAGACCGGGCAGACCATCACGCAGGCCGGCACCCGGTCGACCTCTTCCAGGTTCTTGTTGTAGATGCGGTCGATGCACAGCGTGCATTTCTTCATCACGCCGACATCCTGGTCGAATTCCCGCGCGCCATAGGGGCAGGCCCACGAGCACAGCTTGCAGCCGATGCACAGATCCTCGTTGACCAGCACGATGCCGTCCTCGGCCCGCTTGTACGAGGCGCCGGTCGGGCAGACCGTCACGCAGTCGGGCGTCTCGCAATGCAGGCAGGATTTCGGGAAATGGGTGGTGCGCGAGGTGCCGCAGCCAATGTGCTGGTCGTCGGCGTCGGCCTCGAAGGTGTGGATGCGGTTGAACCACACGCCGTCGGGATCGCGGCCATAGGGCTCCAGATCGGTCAAGGGCGCCATGTGTCCACCCGAGTTCCATTCCTTGCAGGCCACCGCGCAGGCGTGGCAGCCGACGCACAGATCGAGATCGACGACGAGGCCCAGCTTCTTGGCGTTGGCGGTGGGGGTCGGCAGACTGGTCACGATTGGGTCCTCCCTTCGCGCTTGGCCCGCAACCGCGCGCCATATTTCAAGATGCCGGGCGAGGGCGTCAGGCCGGGCGGCAGCTTCTGCGCCTCGAACACGGGAACCGTCTCGCCGGCCTCGGCGGCGCGTTCGATGCGGATGCGCAGATCGTACCAGGCCGCCTGCCCGGTCACCGGATCGGCGTTGGAATAGCGATAGCCGCCGCGTTCCGGCAGCAGCTCGTTGATGATGTGGTTGAGCAGGAAGCCCTGGTGGAATTCCGGCGCCTCGGGCTTCAGGTTCCAGGCGCCTTGGCGCTTGCCGACCGCGTTCCAGGTCCACACGGTGTGGATGTTGACGCCCTCCATCAGCTTGCAGCGCGCCTTGACCCGGCCGTGCGGGCTGGTCAGCCACACCCAGTCGCCGTCCTCCAGGCCCAGGTCGCGGGCCAGCGAGCGGCCGACGAAGATGTCGTTGTGGGCGTAGATCTGGCGCAGCCAGGCGTTCTGCGAATGCCACGAGTGATACATCGGCATCGGCCGCTGGGTGATGGCGTGGACCGGGAACTCGTCCTCGTCGAAGGCCGCCTCCTCGAACGGCTTGTGCCAGAAGGGCAGCGGATCGAAATAGGTCTCGATGCGCTCGCGCTTGGCGGCCGGCGGCTGGACGGCGCCGTGACCGCGCGCAGCCAAGCGGAAGCGCTGCAACGGCTCGCTATAAATCTGGTGGATGATCGGCTTGGCGTCGGGCAGAAAGCCCATGGCGACGGCGTTTTCCAGATAGTCCTTGTTGGCGTGCTTGAAGAAATGCTGCTCGGGCGGCAACTCCCAGCGCCAGAAGCATTCGTTTTCGAGATAGCGTTCGATCTGGTTCGGATTGGGCTCGCCCTTGCCGTGCTTGTCGCCGTTGGCGCCGCGCCAGCCGGCCAGCGGACCGATGCCCGGCTGGCGCTGATGGTTGACGATGTAGTCGGCATAGCCGCCGGGATAACGCGGCGAACCGTCCTCGCGGGTAAAGCCGGCCAGGCCCAGCCGGGCGCCCAGATCGATCAGCACGTCCTGGAACGGCCGCACGTCGCGGTCGGGCGTGATCACCGGGCGGCGGATGGCGTCGCCCGGCCCCTCGGCGCCGCCGATCGGCCGGTCGAGCAGCGAGATGCAGTCCCAGCGTTCCAGATAGGTGGTGTCGGGCAGCACCAGATCGGCGAAGGCCACCGTCTCGGAATCGAAGGCGTCGGAATAGACGATGAAGGGGATGCGATAGCGTCCGGTGTCGGGGTCGCGGTCGGTCAGCATGCGCATCACGTCGGGCGTGTGCATCGACGAGTTCCACGCCATGTTCGCCATGTACAGGAACAGCGTGTCGATCGGATAGGGATCGCC
The DNA here is from genome assembly GCA_015232025.1 of Alphaproteobacteria bacterium. GTDB lineage: Bacteria > Pseudomonadota > Alphaproteobacteria > Rhodospirillales > Magnetospirillaceae > JADFZP01. Next base: position 11,293 of record JADGAL010000010.1, on the reverse strand, counting down.
CGCCCAGGCGTTGGTGATGACCATGTGAAGCATGCCATGCACCGACAGCGGCGCGTCCCACGAGAACGCCTTGTCGATGCGCAACGGATTTCCCTGATCGTCGACCAGCAGATCCTCTGGCCCCATCGGATAGCCGAGCGGCGCCCCGGCCAGCGGATTGCCGGCCATCACCTCGCCGCGCCGCCCGGTGGGCTTCGGCCCCGGAGGCGCTTGGCGCGGATAGGGCGACTTGTAGCGCCAGCCGCCCGGCGTATCGACGGTGCCCAGCAGCAATTGCAGGATGTGCAGCGCCCGGCAGGTGTGGAAGCCGTTGGAATGGGCCGAGATGCCGCGCATCGCGTGCATCGCCACCGGGCGGCCGACCATGCGGTTATGATGCCGCCCGGCCCAGTCGGTCCAAGGCTGTTCGAGCACCAGCGGCCGCTCGAAGGCGACATGGGCGATCTCGCCGGCGATGCGGCGGATGTCGGCGGCGTCGATGCCGCAACGCTCGGCGACCCGCTCGGGCTGGTATCGCGGATCGAGGTAGCGCCGGACCATCAGGTCGAACACCGGAACCGCCACCCGTCCATCGGGCAAGGTCCGGCTTCCGATCAGGGCCGGCGTGATCTCGGGCCGGGTGGCCGGCACCGGCTTGTCCTCGCGGGCGTCCCAGGCGAGCGGATTGCCCTCGGCGTCGCGGGCGAACAACCCGTCCGACGCGCCGCCGGGGTCTTGCAGCACCAGCCACGGCGCGTTGGTGTAGCGGACCAGATAATCGACGTCGATCTTGTCGTTGAGCAGCAATTCGTGGATCAGGGCCATCGCGAACAGGCCGTCGGTGCCCGGCCGGATGCCCACCCATTCGTCGGCGATCGCCGAGTATCCCGTCTTGACCGGATTGATCGAGACGATCTTGGCGCCGGCCTGCTTCATCCGCGACAGGCCGATCTTGATCGGGTTGCTGTCGTGATCCTCGGCCACGCCGAACAGCAGCAGATATTTGGCGCGGTCCCAATCGGGCTCGCCGAATTCCCAGAAGCTGCCGCCCAGCGTGTACATGCCGGCCGCCGCCATGTTGACCGAGCAGAATCCGCCATGCGCCGCGTAGTTGGGCGTGCCGAACTGGCTGGCCCACCAGCCGGTCAGCGACTGGCTTTGATCGCGGCCGGTGAAGAAGGCCAGCTTGGCGGGATCGTCGGCGCGGATGCGGGCCAGCCGGTCGGTCAGCATGCCCATCGCCTCGTCCCACTCGATCTCGCGGAACTCGCCCGTGCCGCGGTCGCCGACCCGCAGCAAGGGCTTGGACAGCTTGGCCGGCGAATATTGCTGCATGATCCCGGCCGAGCCCTTGCCGCAGATCACCCCGCGATTGACCGGGTGATGACGGTTGCCGTCGATGAAGCGGATGCGGCCGTCCTTGAGGTGCACTTTGATGCCGCAGCGGCAGGCGCACATGTAACAGGTGGTGTATTTGACCTCGTCTTCGATCACCGGCGAGGTGTTCACGTTCTCGCGCGGCGAGGTGTAGCGCTGCCACCAAGTATTGGCCCGCGGCCTGGGATCGGCCAAGCCCGACACCGTCGTCGGCTGCGGATCGAAGGCGTAGCGCGGCATCGCGTGCCGTTCGGACGGGGAGTCATGGTTGGCCAAATTCCCACCTCCAGAATCAATGGATGACCCGCCCCGATCCCATCGCCTGCTTCAGGGCCTCGGGGATCAGGCTGGGGGTGTCGACCACCGTGACGCCGGCCTGTTCCAGGGCGCCGCGTTTCGAGGCGTAGGAGCCCTGGTTGCCCATCACGATGGCGCCGGCATGGCCCATCTTCTTGCCGACCGGCGCCGCCGCTCCGGCGATGAACGAGACCACCGGCTTGGTCATGGTGGCGGCGAATTGGGCCGCCTCCTCCTCCATCCCGCCGCCGATTTCGCCGACCAGCACCACGGCCTCGGTGTTGGGATCGTTCTCGAACGCCTCGAGCGCGTCCTTGGTCGTCGTGCCGATCATCGGATCGCCGCCGATGCCGATGAAGGCGGACTCGCCGAAGCCGGCGCCGACCAGATTGAGGCAGATCAGCGTCCCCAGACTGCCTGAGCGCGACACCACGCCCACCGAGCCCGGCTTGAACACCCGGTCGTTGAAGGCCGGCATGATGCCCACGAAGCATTCGCCGGGGGTAACCAGACCGGCCGTGTTCGGCCCGACGATGCGGGTGCCCCGCTCCTTGGCCGCCGCGTGGATGCGCATCACGTCGTGGCTGGGGATGTGCTCGGTCAGGATGACGACCATCTTCGCCCCCGCCTCGATGGCGTCCTCGGCCGCCGCCAGCGCGGCGCCGGGCGGGATGAACATCACCGAGACGTCGAAGCCGGCCGCCTCCTTGGCGGTGGCGTAGACCGGCACGCCGCAATGGGTCTCGCCGGCCTTCTTGGGGTTGACGCCGCCCACCACGTTGGTGCCGTAGGCCTGCATCTGCTCGGTCCAGAAGGTGCCTTGCTTGCCGGTGATGCCCTGGACCAGCACCCGGTCGGTGTTGTGAAGGATCATCGCGCCGCCTCCACCGCCGCGCGAACGGCGTCTTCCATGCGATCATAGGGTTCGAAGCCCAGGCGGTCGCGCACCAGGCGGATCGCCTCGTCCTCGTTGGTGCCGTGGATCGAGAAGAAGGCCGGCAGGTTGGGCCGCAGATCCATCCAGGCGCGCACCACGCCTTCGGCCATCACGTCGGTGCGGGCGAAGGCGCCGCAGAAATTGATGATCAGGCTTTTGACCTCGGGATTGGACAGCACCAGACGCAGCGCGTCGGTCGCCTTGGTGTAGGCCTCGCCGCCGATCTCCAGGAAGTTGGCCGGCCGACCGCCGAAATGGGTGATGGCGTCCATGGTGGTCATGGTCAGCCCGGCGCCGTTGGCCAGCACGCCGACCGCGCCGCCCAGCTCGATATATTTGAGCCCTAAGTCGCGACCGCGCGATTCAAGCTCGGTCATCGTCTCGGCGGCGCCCCAGCCGGCGATGTCGGACTGGCGGAAGGCCGCCGAATCGTCCAGCACGAACTTGCAGTCCAGCGCCACCACCCGCCCGTCGGCCAATTCGGCCAACGGGTTGATCTCGACCAGCTCGGCGTCGCGGGTGCGCCACACCTCGTACAGCGATTTCAGGAATTGCGGCACCGCGTCGGGCACGTCGAGCCCGCCGACCATGGCCTCGGCCTGGGCTAAGTCGAAGCCCTTGCGGATGTCGACCGACACCTTGCGCAGGGCCTCGGGCCGCTCGGCCGCCACCTCCTCGATGTCCATGCCGCCTTCGGTGCTGAACATCACCAGGGGCGCCCGGCCGCGCGTGTCGTCGAGCACGGCGGCGTAGAATTCGCGGGCGATGTCGGCCTTCTCCTCGATCAGCAGCCGCTCGACGCGATGGCCGCCGATCTCCATGCCCAGGATGGCCTGGGCGGCTTCGCGCGCCTCGTCGGGCGAGGCGGCCAGCTTGATGCCGCCCGCCTTGCCGCGCTTGCCGGCGGGCACCTGGGCCTTGACCACCACGGGGCCGATTTCGGCGGCGATCTCGGCCGCCTCGTCGGGCGAGGTGGCGAGCCGCCCGCGCGGTATGGGCACGCCGGCCTGGGCCAGCACCCGCTTTCCAGCATGTTCCTCGAAGTTCATGCGCGGCCTCCTACTTGCCGTATTTCGTCCACAGATGTCCGAACAACTCCTCCTCGGACGGTTTGTCTTCGGGGATCGGCGTGACCAGGTGGGTGATGTTGAGGAAGTGCTTGTAGTTCAGATTCTCGGTGATGGAGTTCTTGCCCCAGGTGCCGCAGCCCATCGACAGGGTGAAGTTCAGGCCGCTGTTGAAGCCGCCGCCATTGCCGAAGGTGTGGGCGAAGTTGACCAGCACGCGCACCACGTCCAGGTCTTCGGCCAGTTCGCGGGCGCGGTCCAGGTTCCTGGTGTGCAGGCCGCAGGAATGGCCGCGTCCCTGGAAGTCGAGGATTTCGCGCACCCGCTCCTTGGCCGCGTGGAAGTCGGCGGCGCGGTAGACGGCCAGCACCAAAGACAGCTTCTCGCCCGAGAACGGGTGCGCCTTGCCCACCCCGGTCTCCTCGACCATGAAGAACTTGGCGCGCTTGGCGTCGTCGGGCAGGCCGATCCGTTCGGCGAACACGAGGGCGTCGCGGGCGATCAGGTCGCGCGACAGCTTGCCCGGCTGGGGCCACAGCGCCATGCGGATCGTCTCGCGCCGTTCGGGCGAGGCCAGCCAGCCGCCGGCCCGCTTCAACGCCTCGATGGCCTGATCATAGACCTTGTCCAGGATCACCACCGCGTTCTCCGACGAGCACGAGGTCGAATTGTCGAAGCATTTCGACGCCTGGATCTTGGCGGCCGCCTCGTCGAGGTCGGCCGACTCGTCGATGATCACCGGCACGTTGCCGGCGCCCACGCCGATGGCCGGCGTGCCGCTGGAATAGGCGGCCCGAACATTGTTCTGCGAGCCGGTGACCACCACCAGATCGACCGACTTCATCAGGGCGGCGGTCATCTCCTTCGAGGCGCCGGGCAGCACCTGGACCAGGTCGGCGGGCAGGTTGATCCGCTTCAAAGCGTCGCGCATCAGCTCGACGGTGCGGGTGGTGGTGTCAAGCCCGCTGGGCGACGGCGAGACGATCACCGCGTTGCGGCCCTTCAGCGCCATCATCGCCTTGTTGACCGGCGTGGCCGAGGGGTTGGTCGACGGCGTCACCACGGCGACCACGCCGACCGGCTTGGCGTATTTCACGATGCCCTTGGCCGGGTCCTCCTCGATGACGCCCACCGATTTGACCCGCATCAGGTCGCGCAGCGTGCCGAAGGTCTTGCGCTGGTTCTTGACGACCTTGTCCTCGACATTGCCAAGCCCGGTATCCTTGACGGCCAGTTCCGCCATGGCGCGGGCGTTTTCCGGCTTATAAAGCGACCAAGCCACCGCCGCGACGGCCTCGTCGGCGCGTTGCTGGTCGGCATTGGCGAAGGTGCGCTGGGCGCGCCGCGCCTTTTCCACGATATCGTCGACGATTCGCGCCTCATTGCCGGGCGCCTGGGCACGGGATGGTGCGGTCATGGGAAGCCCTTCCTTGATTTTCGTTGCGGCCCGCTGAGCAGCGGCTGGATCAGCGGCCACAGCGACCACAGGATGAACAGCCCGGCGAGGCCTAGGATGGTGGCGCTGATCGGGCGCTGGAAAAAGATCAGGTAGTTGTTCTCATAGGTGGCGAGCGACGTCAGGAAATAGCGCTCGGCCAGCGGCCCCAGGATCACGCCCAGCACCATCGGGGCGGACGGAAAGCCGGTCCGCTTCATCACGTAACCAAGCACGCCGAACGCCAGGCAGACCCAGACGTCGAAGAAGTTGTTGCGCACGCCGAAGGCGCCGATCACCGACAAGACGATGATGAAGGCGCCCAGGATGGCCGGCGGCGTCCTCATCAGGGTCGAGAAGCCGCGCGCCACGAACACCGCCGCGACGATCATCAGCAGGTTGGCCAGGATCATCGCGGCGAATATCGTGTAGACGGTGGTCACGTCGGTGGTGAACAGAAGCGGCCCCGGATTGACGCCGTGCAGCATCATCGCCGCCAGCATGATGGCGGTCGCCGCGCTGCCGGGAATGCCCAGCGTCAGCAGCGGAATCAGCGCCGCGCCGGTGGTGGCGTTCTTGGCCGATTCGGGCGCCGCCAAGCCTTGCGGCACGCCGGTGCCGAACTCGCGGCCGCGGCCCGAGGCCTGTTTCTCGACGCCATAGGCGATCACCGCGCCGACCGTCGCGCCGGCCCCCGGAATCATGCCGATCATCGAGCCGATGCCGGTGCCGCGGGCGATCGATCCCTTGATCGCCCACACGTCGCGCCCCGACAGGCTTTGGCCACCCGGCCCCTTGCGCACCGAAAGGTCGGGCTTCTCGACGATCAGATCGACCACCTCGCCGATCGCGAACAGGCCGATCATCACCACGGTGAAGTTGATGCCGCTTTGCATCGCGTCGGTGCCGAAGGTGAAGCGCGGCATGCCATACATCGGATCGACGCCGATCGTGCCGATCAGCATGCCGATGAACAAGGACAGCATCGAGATGACCGGCGCGTCCTTGGCGATGGCGATCACCGAAAGAAGGCCCAGCACCGTCGCCGCGAAGAATTCCGGCTGGTCGAAGCGCAGCGCGAAGCGGGCGAAGGGCGGCGCCGCGAAGGTCAGCAGCAGGGCGCTGAACAGCCCGCCGGTCGCCGAGGCGACGATGGCGATCTGAAGCGCGCGGCGCGACTGGCCCTTGCGGGTCAGCGGATAGCCGTCCCAGCACGAGGGCAGCGAGGCCGGGGTGCCCGGAATGTTGATCAGGATCGACGAGATCGAGCCGCCGAACACCCCGCCGGCATAGATGCCGCCCAGGAAGGCCATCGCCGAGATCGGCTGCATCAGATAGGTGAACGGCAAGGCCATCGCCATGGCGTTGACGAACGAGATGCCGGGCAAGGCTCCCGCGATCACGCCGACCAGCAGCCCGATCACCAGCACCATGAAATTGAACGGCTGCAAGGCGCCCGCGAATCCCGTGACGATCAGATCGAACACTTCCATAGGCCACCTCAGTAGATGCGCAGCGCCTGATAGAGTTCGATGGTGCCGCCCGCGAAGACGCCCCGGCCGCGGTCGAGCGGCATTTGCGCCAGGGCGACGAAGACGTACAGCAGGACCAGCGTGCCGATCACCGCCACCGGAGCGACGGTCAGCGGCCGCCGCACCCCGCCCAGGATCAACCAGACGGCCAGGAACAGCAGCGTGGCGAAGGCGAAGCCGAGATACTGGATGGCCACGCCATACAGGATCACGATCGCCAAACCCGCCCACGCCAGCCGCCAGTTGTAGGGCGCGGCCGGCGGCGGGGCCTCGCCCGCCACCGCCGGGGCGCGCAGCGCGGTCCACACTTCGCGGACCAGCCAGAACGCCGCGCAGATCGCCACCAAGGTCAGCATCACGTTGGGCCAAAAGGTCGGCCCGGCCTCGCCCTCGCCGATCATCGCCGCCATATTCTGGTTCTGGAGCATGAAGCGCGGCAGAACGAAGGCGGCGATCAGGATCAGGGCGGGTGGGACCGCCTTCAGCAGAAGCTTGGCGCGTCGGGGCATGGCGATCTCACCTGGCCGCCTGTTCCTGGCCGAAGCGCTCCATGTAGCCCTTCACCGTGTCGTGGAACTCGACAACCACCCGCTGCGCCTGATCGGGGCTCATCTTCTCGGTGCAGGTATAGGTCGCCGCGCAGAATTCCTTCCATTCCGGCTTGTCGAGCACCTGGTTCATGGCGTCGGCCAGCCTTTGGACGATCTCGTCGGGCGTGTTGGCGGGCACCGCGATGGTGCGGAAGTTCGGCAAGTCGCCGATTTCGAGCTTCAGTTCCTTGGAGGCCATCACGTCGGGGAAGGATTCGTGGCGCTGGTCGTTGAACACCAGCAGCGGGCGCAGATCGCCCGACTCGATGAACTGGGCGACGTCGCCCGGCTCCTCGTACAGGGCGTCGGTATGGCCGCCCACCGTCGAGGCGTAGCGCTCGGCCGGCTTGGCGAAGGGCACGTTCTTGGTGGGGAAGCCCTGGCTGGCCAGATAGCGCACCGTGATATCGTCCTGGGTGCCCAGGCCCGAGGTGGCGACCCGCAGCTTGCCCGGCTGTTGCTTCGCCGCGTCGAGGAACTCCTGGGCGGTCTTGTACGGACTGTTCTTGGTCACGAACAGCATCGACGGCGAGTTCTGCATCATCGCGACGACCTGGAAGTCGTCGGGCTTGGCGCTGCCCAGGCCGGCCGCCCAGGACGACACCGACAAGGCGATCAGCGTCGCCACGGTGTGCCCATCGGGCGGGCTGGTCAGCAGCCGGGTCAGCCCGGCATTGCCCGAGGCGCCCGCGATGTTGGTCACCGGCATGGCGACGCCCAGGATCGGCTCGGCCAGACGGGCGACTTGGCGTCCCATCAGATCGGCGCCGCCTCCCGGCCCGAAGGTGACGATCACCTCGACGGGGCGCGAGGGGAATTTTTCCTGGGCGACGGCGGGGCCGATCAAGGCGGCCAGCGAAAGTCCGATCGCCGCGAGGCGCAACGGGTTATGCATGGAGTCCCTCCGGTCTGTCGTTCTTGTGTGGCGCGCCTTCCCAGCCCTCGGGAACCAGCAGGCGCGCGATCGCCGCCGAGGCGATGCGCGCCTCGGGCGGGTCGGCGCGTGAGGTGAGCAGGATGGGCACCAATGCGCCGAGCACGACGCCCGCCGCGGTGGCCCCCAGGAAATGAACCATGGTCTTGAACAGGGCGTTGCCCGTCTCGATCGAGGGCACCACCAGGATGTCGGCCCGGCCGGCCACCGGATTGCCCTCGAAGCCCTTGATCCGCACCGCCTCGTCGGAAATCGCCAGATCGAAGGCGAGCGGCCCGAACACCACGGCGCCCTGGACCGCGCCCGCCGCGCAACGGCGCGTCAGTTCGGCGGCGTCCATCGCCGACTGGACGCGTTCGGTGACCTCTTCGGTGCAAGACAGGATGGCGACCTTGGGATTGGCGTTGCCCAGCGCGTGCGCCAGATCGACGGCGTTCCGGATGATGTCGAGCTTGGTGTCGACATTGGGCGCGATGTTGACCGCGCAGTCGGACAGGATCAGATCCTTCCAACCCGGTATGGTCAGATGGAAGGCGTGGGTGAAGCGCCGTCCGGTGCGCAGGCCCAGCCGCTTGTCGAGCGCCGCCAGCAGCAGCGTGTCGGTATGCAGATGCCCCTTCATCAGGGCGCCGACCTCGCCGCTTCGGGCCAGCGCCACGGCGCGGCGGGCGGCGTCGGCATCGTCCGCGGCGGGAACGATCTGAACGTCGTTCAGATCCCAATCCATGGAATCGGCCAGCCGATGGATGACGTCCTGGTCGCCGACCAGCACCGGCTCCATCACCCCCATGTCCTGGGCGCGACGGGCGCTTTCCAGGGCGAGCGGCGAATGGGCCGCCACCACCGCCACCGGCAGCGGCTCGCGTTGGCGAGCCGCTTCGATGATGTGGGCGGGACAGACGTAACCGGGCCGAGCCATCGAGCCGCTCCTCAGGCTACGGAATAGGCGCCATACTTCTCGAGCATGCGCGCCGGCTTCTTCAGCGCGTCGCGGCGGAACGGCTCGCCCAGGGCCTGCGAGACCATCACCTCCAGGATGGTCGGCCGGTTCGAGGCCGCGCACTGGCGCAACGCGTCGCCCAACTGGTCGGCGGAATCGATCCGCACGCCATCGGCGCCCATCGCCTGGGCGACGGCGGCGAAGCTGGGGTTCTTCAGGTTGGTGCCGACGAAGCGGTTGGCGTAGTAGTCGATCTGGTTCTTCTTCTCGGCGCCCCACTGGCCGTTGTTGAACACCACGGCGGTCACCGGAATGTTCTCGCGCACGCAGGTCAGCGTCTCTTGCAGGCTCATGCCCCAGGCGCCGTCGCCGACATAGGCGATGGCGGGGCGGTCGGGAGCCGCCACCTTGCAGCCCATCGCGGTCGGGAAGGCGTAGCCGCAATTGCCGAAGCTCATCGCGGCGAAGAAGCTGTTGGGCCGGTTGAAGCGCAGATGGGCGTTGGACAGCGAGCAGATGTTGCCGATGTCGGTGCTCACCATGGCGTTCTCGGGCATGGCGCGTTCCATCTCGCGCAGGGCGCGGCGCGGGTCGATCGGCGTCTCGGAGCTGCCCGAGGCGGAGTCGAGTTCGCTCTCCCAGGCGTCCTTGCGGCGCTGGAGTTCCTCAAGCCGCCGCTCGCGGGTCTGATGCGCCGCCACCTGCGGAAGGCCTTGCAGCCGTTGCAGCAAGGCGCGGGCCGCCAGCTTGGCGTCGCCCAGCACGCCGACGCTGATCGGCTTGACCAGGCCCAGCATGCGATGATCGACGTCGATCTGGATGATCTTGGCGTTTTGCGGCCAGTAGTCGATGCCGTATTGCGGCAGGGTGCCGAACGGCCCCAGCCGGGTGCCCAGCGCCAAGACGACGTCGGCTTGCGACATCAAGGCCATCGCCGCCTTCGAGCCGTTGTAGCCGAGCGGCCCGCACATCAGGCGATGGCTGGCCGGGAAGGAGTCGTTGTGCAGATAGCTCGCCACGACCGGCGCGTCGAGATATTCGGCCAGCGCCACCACGTCGGGCACGCCGCCCGACATCACCACGCCGCCCCCTGAGATGATCACCGGGAACTGCGCCTGGGCCAGCAGGCCGGCCGCCTCGTCCAGGCTTTGCGGCCCGCCGGCCGAGCGCTCGATGCGCAGCGGCTTGGGAATGCGGACGTCGATCTGGCCGTAGAAGAAATCGCGCGGAATGTTGATCTGCGCCGGCCCGCGCTCGAACATCGCCAAGTCGAAGGCGCGTTGGGTGAACTCGGTGATGCGGTCGGCCCGGTTCACATGGCATTGATATTTCGTGATCTTTTCGAAGAAGGGCATCTGCTCGACTTCCTGGAAGCCGCCCAGCCCCATGGTGCCGGTGCCCGATTCGGGCGTGATGCAGATCACCGGCGAATGCGCCCAATAGGCCGCCGCGATCGAGGTGACGAAATTGCTGATGCCGGGGCCGTTCTGCGCGATGCAAACGCCATGGCGGCCGCTGACCCGCGCGAAGCCGTCGGCCATGTGGCCGGCGCCCTGCTCGTGGGCTACGGATATGAAACGGATGCCTGCCGGTTCGAACAAATCCAGCGCATCCATGAAGGCTGAGCCGACGATGCCGAAGACGTTGTCGACACCATTGGCCACCAATGTTTCGACGAACGCTTCGCTCGGAGTCATGGTGGGCATCGGGTTTCCTCCATCGGGACGAGTTGGCCCAAACGGTTCTTCGTTGCCCCCTTGATGTGGGACCGCATGCCCACCCGAGCATTTCGTTAGAGGAGAGATACGCTGATGGGGTAGCCGGCCGGACACGCTCCGCCTTAGGCGGACGGCCCATGGTTCATAGGCGCAAGGTCGTGGCTTACGGTCGGGACAGGTGGCGGCGCGCCACGTCCGCCCAAGGGCTGGTCTCGTCCAGGGTGAGATAGCGCCGCCAATGGACCCGCGCCTCGGCCCAGCGGCCCACCGATTCCAGGCACAATGCCAGATTGTAATGGGCGTCGGCATGGTCGGGGTCGGCATCGACCGCCTGTCCCAGCGCGGTGATCGCCGCGTCGGCGCGCCCCAGTTCGAACAGCAGATCGCCCAGATTGTACCAGCCCGACGCCAGCCGCGGCTGTTCGCCCACCGCCGTGCGGAACGCCTCGACCGCCTCGTCGAGCAGCCCCGCATCGCGCAGCAGATT
>JADGAL010000109.1:398-9763 GCA_015232025.1 Alphaproteobacteria bacterium | reverse complement strand
GCGCGACGCCGGCTATTCGGTCATCGGCCCGCGGATCGGGCAAGCCGCCGTGGTCTATGGCGAGGTCTCGGCGGCCGCCGACCTGCCGGCCGGACTCGAGGACGAGCAGGCGGGCGGGCATTACCGCCTGAAGCGGCGCGACGACGGCGCCCTGTTCGGCTATACGGTGGCGCCGCAAGGCTGGAAGCGCTGGCTGTATCCGCCGCGCCAGACGCTGTTCTCGGCGACCCGCGCCGGGGGCGGATTCCGCGTCTCGAAGGGCGACGAGGCGACCGAACGCTACGCCCTTCTCGGCGTGCGCGCCTGTGAACTCGCGGCGATCCAGATCCAGGACCGGGTTTTCGACAATGGCGACTTCAAGGAGCCCGGCTATCTGACCCGGCGGCGCGAGGCGCTGGTGGTGGCGGTGGCCTGCGGCCGGTCCTGCGGCACCTGCTTCTGCGTCTCGATGGGCGGCGGGCCGAAGCCCGGCGAAGGCTTCGACCTGATGCTCACCGAATTGACCGGGCCGGGGCGGCACGTCTTCGTCGTCGAGTCGGGCTCGGAGAAGGGCGCCGCCATTCTGGACGGGCTGGCCCTGCCGGTGGCGTCGGCCGAGGACGGGGCGGCGGCCGACGAGGCCCCGCGCGAGGCGGCGCGTCCGCAGACCAAGGCGATGGACCCGCAAGCCCGCGACGTCCTGGCGCGCAACCGCGAGCATCCGCGCTGGGACGAGGTGGCCAAGCGGTGCCTGACCTGCGGCAACTGCACGATGGTCTGCCCGACCTGCTTTTGCACGACCGTCGACGACGTCACCGATCTGGGCGGCACGCGCACCGAGCGGGTGCGAAGCTGGGATTCGTGCTTCACGCTCGATTTCTCGTACATCCATGGCGGCAGCGTCAGGAACGAGGGCTCGTCGCGCTATCGCCAATGGATCACGCACAAGCTGTCGTCCTGGCACGACCAGTTCGGAACGTCGGGCTGCGTCGGCTGCGGCCGCTGCATCACCTGGTGCCCGGTGGGCATCGACATCACCGAAGAGGTTGGGGCCATTCGCGCCAGCGAAGAGGGGAGGTAGGCCATGGTGCAGATCGACGACTTGAGCCGCATCATCGACGAGCATCCGTTCGCCCACGGCATGGACGACACTCTGCGCGCCCTGATCGTGGGCTGCGCCGCCAACGAACGCTACGACGCCGGCCAGTACATTCTGCGCGAGGGCGGCCGGGCGGACAAATTCTTCCTGATCCGGGCCGGCGCGGTGGCGCTGGAAATCGCCTCGCCGAGCGGCGCGATCATGGTCGAGACCTTGAGCGACGGCGATCTGCTCGGCTGGTCGTGGCTAAGCGATCCGCCGGTATGGACCTTCGACGCGCGCGCCACCCAGTTGACGCGGGTGATCAGCTTCGACGCCAACTGCCTGCGGCGCAAGATGGACGCCGATCCGGCGCTGGGCTACGAGGTGCTGCGCCGCTTCCTGCCGATCATGGCCCACCGCATCCATGCGGCCAGGATACAGATGCTCGATCTTTACGGGCCGGGGCCGCGGCGATGAAGATGGACGTGCAGGACAGCATGGTGCCGGTGCCGTTCCGCATCGAGAAGGTGCGACGCGAATTGTCCGACACCTTCACCATGGAGCTGAAACCCGAGGCCGGCGGCGCCTTCCGCTTCCAGGCCGGGCAGTTCAACATGCTTTACGTGTTCGGCGTGGGCGAGGTGCCGATCAGCATCTCGGGCGATCCGGGCGAGTCCGGCGTGCTGGTCCACACCACGCGCGCGGTGGGCGCGGTGACCCGCGCCATGGGCCAGCTCGAGGTCGGCGAGACGATCGGCGTGCGCGGCCCGTTCGGCAAGCCCTGGCCGGTCGAACAGGCGTTCGGCAGCGATCTGGTGATCGTGGCGGGCGGCGTCGGCTTGGCGCCGTTGCGGCCGGCCATCTATCAGGCGCTGGCCAATCGCGACAAGTTCGGCAAGCTGGTCGTCCTGTATGGCGCCCGCACCGCCGACGACATCCTGTTCCGCAAGGAGTTGGAGCGCTGGCGCGGCCGGTTCGACGTCGAGGTCAAGGTCACCGTCGACCGCGCCACCGATCGCTGGGCCGGCAATGTCGGCGTGGTGACCAATCTGGTGGCGCGCGGCGGCTTCGATCCGATGCACACCACCGCCCTGGTCTGCGGCCCCGAGATCATGATGCGCTTCGCCGCGCAGGCGCTGGTCAAGCGCGGCGTGTCGCCGGCCAGCGTGTACGTCTCGATGGAGCGCAACATGAAATGCGGCGTCGGCTTCTGCGGCCATTGCCAATGGGGGCCGCATTTCGTCTGCCGCAACGGCCCGGTCTTCACCTGGGAAGAGGCCTCTCCCCTTCTCGCCGTAAGGGAGCTTTGACCATGGCGGTGCGTCGCAAGCCCAGGCTGGCGGTGTTCAAATTCTCGTCCTGCGACGGCTGCCAGCTCAGCCTGCTCGATTGCGAGCTGGAACTGCTGGCCGTCGCCGACGCGGTCGAAATCGCCTATTTCCTCGAAGCCACCCGGCGCGAGGTCAAGGGGCCTTACGATCTGACCCTGGTCGAGGGCTCGATCACCACGCCCCACGACGCCCAGCGCATCCGCGAGGTGCGGCGCATCTCGAAGACCCTGGTGACGATCGGCGCCTGCGCCACGGCCGGCGGCATCCAGGCGTTGCGCAATTTCGTCGATGTCGAGGATTTCATCCGCGCCGTCTACGCCCGGCCGGAATTCATCTCGACGCTGGCCACCTCGACGGCGATCGCCGCGCATGTGCCGGTCGATTTCGAATTGCGCGGCTGCCCGATCAACAAGGCCCAGCTTCTCGAACTGGTCAACGCCACCCTGAACGGCCGCAAGCCGATCGTGCCGCGCCACTCGCAATGCGTCGAGTGCAAGCAAAAGGGCACGGTCTGCGTGATGGTCGCCGAGGGCAAGGCCTGCCTGGGGCCGGTGACGCAGGCCGGTTGCGGCAATCTGTGCCCGACCTGCGACCGCGGCTGCTATGGCTGCTTCGGCCCGATGGAGACGCCGCAGACGGCGGCGCTGGCCCGCCAGCTAACCGAACTCGGGCTCGACGGACGCGACATCAAGCGGCTGTTCCAGACGTACAACGCCGACGCCGAGGCGTTCCGCAAGGAGAGCGAACTCCATGGCTAGCCGAGTCATCAAGGTCGAGGCCCTGGCCCGCGTCGAGGGCGAGGGATCGCTGCACATCCGGGTGCGCGACGGCAAGGTGCAAAGCCTGCAATTCGGCATCTTCGAGCCGCCGCGCTTCTTCGAGGCGTTTCTGAAAGGCCGCGACCACTCCGAGGCGCCCGACATCACGGCGCGCATCTGCGGCATCTGCCCGATCGCCTATCAGATGGGCGCCTCGCAGGCCATGGAGGACGCGCTGGGCGTGGTGGTGCCGCGCCCGATCCGCCAATTGCGCCGCCTGCTTTATTGCGGCGAGTGGATCGAAAGCCACGCGCTGCACGTCTACATGCTGCACGCCCCCGATTTCCTGGGGATGGCCGACGCGCTGGAACTGGCGCGCAAGGACCGCGCCACCGTCGAGAAGGCGCTGCGCCTCAAGAAGCTGGGCAACGACATCCTGGAGACGTTCGGCGGCCGCGCCATCCATCCGGTCAACCTGCGGATCGGCGGCTTCCACTCGACCCCGCCCAAGGCGCGCGTCAAGGCGCTGGCCGCCGAACTGCGCTGGGCGATCGAGCAATCGCTGGCCACCATCAAGCTGGTCGGCGGCTTCGAGTTCCCCGACATCGAGCGCGACTACACCTTCGTCGCCCTGCGCCATCCCGACGAGTACGCCATCCATGAAGGCCGGCTGATCTCGAACCGCGGCATGGACATCCCGGTCTCCGGCTTCCTCGATCATTTCGACGAGGAGCACGTCGCCCATTCCAACGCCCTGCACGGCTTCGCGCTGCCCGACCACGCCGCCTATTCGGTGGGGCCGCTGGCCCGCTACAATCTGAACCACGACCAGTTGGCGCCGCTCGCCAAACAGGCCGCCGCCGAGGCCGGGCTGGGGGCGACGGTCGGCAACCCGTTCAAAAGCATCGTGGTGCGCTCGGTCGAAATCTTGCAGGTCTGCATCGACGCCCTGGCGATCGTCGAAGACTATGACGAGCCCGATCGGCCCTTCGTGGCCTACGAGCCGCGCGCCGGCATCGGCCATGGCTGCACCGAGGCTCCGCGCGGCATCTGCTATCACCGCTACGAATTGGCCGAGGACGGCGCCATCGTCTCCGCCCGCATCGTGCCGCCCACCGCGCAGAACCAGAAGACCATCGAGGAGGACCTGCACGAGGTCGTCACCCGCAATCTGGCGCTCGACGACGAGGCGCTGAAATGGCGCTGCGAGCAGGCCATCCGCAACTACGACCCGTGCATCTCGTGCGCCACCCACTTCCTCAAGCTGACGGTGGATCGGGACTGAGCGCGATGCTGCTGATCGGCATCGGCAACGCCTTCCGCGGCGACGACGCGGCCGGCCTGACGGTGGCCCGCGCCGTGGCGGCCCGCCACCTCCCCGGCGTCGAGGTCATCGAACACCATGGCGAAGGCGCCGAACTGATCGAGCTATGGCGCGACCGCGACCGCGTGGTGGTGGTCGATGCCGTCTCGTCGGGCGCCGCACCCGGCACCCTGCACCACCTCGACGCCGCCCAGCCGCTGCCGGCCCATCTGCTGTGCTTCTCCAGCCACGCCTTCGGCCTCGCCCAAGCCATCGAAATGGCCCGCGCCCTCGACCGCCTGCCGGCCAGCCTGACGATCATCGGCATCGAAGGAAAAAGCTGGACCCACGGCGCCCCCCTCGACCCGGCCGTCGCGGCGGCGGTCGAGGAGGCGGTGGGGATGCTTCTCGCCGTCCCGGCCGCCCCGGCGTGACGGGTGTTGACCCCCGCAGATGTAATTCATACATTACACATGATCGAAGTGCGCCAAACAACCGTGTTTCGCGACTGGCTTGAGGGTCTGAGGGACCGGCGCGCCCGGGAGCGTATTGTTCAGCGCATCGTGCGACTGCAGGCCGGCCTTTTCGGCGACGCCAAATTCTTCGATGGCATCGGCGAGCTTCGGGTCGATTGCGGCCCTGGATACCGGGTCTATTTCGTGCGGCGCGGGGCGGTGGTGATCGTGCTGTTGTGTGGCGGTGACAAAGATTCGCAGAGCTTGGATATCAAGCGCGCCAAAGCTTTCGCCGCGGAATTGGAGTAGTGAAATGCTTGAGACGGAAACGTTCGACGCATCGCGCTATCTGACAACGCCGGAAGCGCAGGCGGAACTTTTAAGCGATGCTTTCGCGAGCGGCAACGCCGCTTACGTCGCGCAGGCGCTTGGCGTCATCGCGCGCGCGCGCGGCATGACCGAGGTTGCCCGTGGGGCCGGCGTAACCCGCGAGGCACTTTACAAGTCCCTCAGCGAAGAGGGCGACCCGCGCTTGACCACGCTGCTGGGGGTGATGCGGGCGCTCGGGGTAACCCTCTCGGCTCAAATCAAACCGGCGGCCTGAGGGCTGGTTCGACTCGCCCGCTCAAAGGCGTCGATGACCTCGTCGGGCAACGGGGCGTCGAAATCCTCGGGAATTTTCGGCGGGTCGGGCTCTTTGGTCATCAAACCACCGGCGCCTCGTTTTCGATCACTTCGGCGAAGAACCGAAAGCCGCTCTTGCCCGAGCGTTTGACCGCGAACATGGCGACGTCGGCGGCTTCGACCAGGCTGTCGCCGTCATGGGCGTCGCCGGGATGGACGGCGATGCCGATCGAGGCCGAGATGGTCGCGTCGCCGGTTTCGAACCGCATGGGTTGCGACAGCGAGGCGACGATCTTGGCGGCCACGGCGGCGGCGTCGGCGGGATGGTTCAGGTCGGGCAGGATGACCACGAATTCGTCGCCTGCGAAGCGGGCGACCTCGTCGCCGGCGCGCACCGCGGCGCGCAGGCGGCGGCCGACCTCGATCAGGACTTGATCGCCAGCCGCGTGGCCCATGGTGTCGTTGATCGCCTTGAAGCCGTCCAGGTCGATGAACAGCAGCGCCAGCCGGCGCGCCTCGGACGAGCGCGCCATGCGGTCGAGCAGGACGCGGCGGAACTGCTGGCGGTTGGGCAGGCCGGTCAGCGCGTCGCGGGTGGCCTGCATCACCAATTCCTCCTCGGCGCGTTTGCGCAGGGTGATGTCGGTGAACAGCAGCACATGGCCGGTGGCGGGGCCGCCATCGGTGCGGATGGCGTTGATGCGCAGCCATTCCGGCCAGATCTCGCCGCTACGGCGGCGGTTCCAGGCTTCGCCTTCCCAGGCGCCGTCGCGTTCGACGCCCGGCCAGGCCTCGGCGGGCAGCGGATCGGCGCCGACCTCGTGGCGCAGATCCTCGGGCGCGCGGCCGATCACCTCGTCCGCCTGGAAGCCGGTCATGCGGCTGAACGCCTCGTTGACGCGCAGGATGCGGCGCGCCTGGTCCAACACCATGATGCCGGTGTCGGTGTGGTTGAACACCACCTCGGCGGTGCGGCGCTGATCCTCGAGGCGGTGGCGCTCGACGGCGTAGCGGATGGCGCGGCGCAGCGTGTCGCCGTCGCCGCGGCCCTTGACGATGTAATCCTGGGCGCCGGCCTTGACGGCGTGGACCGACAGCTCCTCGTCGCTGGCGCCCGAGATGATCACCACCGGCGCGGCGGTGCGGCTGCGGATCTGCAACAAGGTCTCCAAGCCGTTCGAATCGCCCAGCCACAAATCGAGCAGAACCACGTCGAACGGTCCGGCCTCCAAGGCGGCCAGCGCGTTGGCCAGCGAGCCGGCCACCGTCAGATCGAACTGGCCGCCGCCGCCGGGCCGCGACAGCCAAGCCTTGACCATCTGGGCGTCGAACGGCTGGTCCTCGACCAGCAGGACGGTCAGGCGCTCGTCTCGTGACGCCGAGACGGTCATGCCCGCACCCGTTCGTCGAGTGTATCCCGCTTCTCGGCCAACATACGAACCGCCCTCCCCTTGGCGTACAAGTGTAAACCACCCGTGAACCGCGGGCAATGTCGTCGGAATGCTCTTTCCCATACTGCCGAGACACGGCATGATGCTCGGAAGGGGATGCATGGACACCGAAGCCGCACCAGTAACCGTGGATGGAACTGCCCGCAAGCCACGGCTCCAATCCGTTGCCGTGGCTTTGGCCGCGCTCGCCGCGCTGACGGTCGGGGCGCTGACCGCCGTGGTCGGCGGCTCGTTCGTCAGCATCGTGCGCCTGGGGCAAGAGGCCAGCACGCAGATCGTGCCGCAGGTCACCAAGCAGCAGCAGGATGCGCTGGTCGCCGCCCAGCTCAGCCGGTTGGCCGAGGTGATCCTCAACAACCGCAGCCGCCAAACCCGCACGGCGGCGCTCGCCGAGGCGGAAAACCTGGCCAGCCGATTCGCCGCCGTGGTCGAGGCCGAGGTGTTCACCAAGCTCGATCTCGCCCTGCACGCGGTGCGGCGTAGTTCCTACCGCTCGGACGTCATCGAGGTGTTGCAGGGCACCATCGACCAGCACGCCGAGAAGGCCGCCGAAATCCTGGGCGTCTCGACCTCGCTGGCGGCGGTGACCGGCCAAGGTCCCGAGGCCTACCGCCTGCTCAACGGCTTCTTCCGGCTTCAGCAGATGCTGGCGGCGGCCGGGGCGACGCAGACGCCCGAGGACGTCAATCGTCACGAACAAAGCTTCGAGCACCTGGTCTCCGAACTGCGCGTGGCGCTTGATGCGCTTGAGACGGGGGGCCGCCAAATGGGCGAGCTGCTCGACCGCTTTCAAAGGCTGCGCATCGTCTTCGATCTGCATCGCGAGCAATTGAACGTCCAGGCCCAGATGGCCCAGGATACCGAGGGCGCCCACCGGCTGCTGCGCGATCTGGCGGCCAGCCTGGCCGCCGACGCCGCCGACACGGCCGCCCACAGCGCCCAGACCATCGTCGATTTCGGACGCCGCGGCTTGATGGCCAGCGGCCTGTCGCTGGGCGTGACGGTGCTGCTGCTGGCCGGGCTGTCGCTGCTGCTGCGCCGCCACGTCCTGCTGCCGGTGCGAAGGGTGACGGCGGCGCTCGAGACGGTGCAAAGCGAACGCCGCCCGGTGCAGTTGCCGCCCGCCCGGCTGAAGGAATTCGACGCCATCTCGCGCTCGGTCGAGCGCTTCGCCCAGTCGCTGGTCGAAACCCACGAATACGCCGAGGCGTTGAAGGCCAGCGAAGAGCGGCTGCGCGCCATCCTGACCATCTCGCCCTTCCCGATCCTGATCACCCGCGAGCCCGAGGGGCGCCTGATCTTCGCCAATCACCGGGCGGTCAGCTTGCTCGAACTGGGCGACGATTCGCACGAGGACTTCCTGTTCGGCGATTTCCTGCCGGCCGGCTTCCGCGAGAATTTCGAGGTGATGTTGCGCCGGGCGCGCTTCGCCACCGAGATCGAGTTGCCGCTGAAGCTCGCCTCGGGGCGCCCGGCCTGGGTGCTGGTCTCGGTGGTGCGCATCGAGTCGCAAGACGCGCCGGCCATGCTGGTGGCCCTCAACGACATCACCGAGCGCAAGCAGTTCGAAGAGGAGTTGCGCCGCGCCAAGGACGCCGCCGAGACGGCGTCGAGCGCCAAGTCGGAATTCCTGGCGGTGATGAGCCACGAGATCCGCACCCCGATGAACGGCATCTTAGGGATGACCCAGTTGGTCCTGGACGGCCATCTCGAACCCGACCAGCGCGAGCGGCTCGAGGCGGTGCGCCATTCGGGCGAGGCGTTGCTGACCATCCTCAACGACATCCTGGACTTCTCGAAGCTGGAGGTCGGACGGATCGGCTTCGAGGCGGTCAATTTCGATCTGCACCGGACCATCGCCGGGGTGGTCGGCCTGATGTCGTCGCGCGCCCAGGAGAACACCATCTCGCTGGAGTCCTCGATCAACGCCGATCTGCCGCGTTGGCTGGTGGGCGACGCGGCCCGGCTGCGCCAAGTGCTGCTCAACCTGATCGGCAACGCCATCAAGTTCACCGAGCGCGGCGGCATCCGGGTGCTGGCCGAGGCGATGCCCCCCGTCGCGGACGAACCCATGCGGATGCGCTTCTCGGTGGTCGATACCGGCATCGGCATTCCCGAGGAGGCGCAGGCCGGCTTGTTCCAGTCGTTCACCCAGGCCGATTCGTCGATCTCGCGGCGCTTCGGCGGCACCGGGCTGGGGCTCGCCATCTGCAAGCGCATCGTCGAGGCGCAGGACGGCGCGATCGGCGTGATCAGCGCCCCCGGTCGCGGCAGCACCTTCTGGTTCACGCTGCCCTTCCGCCCCGGCCAGCAGCCCAGCCATGACGACGAGGCCGCCGTCACCCCGGCGCGCGATCTGGCGCCGCTGCGCATCCTGCTCGCC
>JADGAL010000109.1:0-382 GCA_015232025.1 Alphaproteobacteria bacterium | reverse complement strand
CAGCGGGTCGCCACCGGCATGCTGGTCAATCGCGGCCACGCCGTCTCGGTGGTTCCCGACGGCCTCCAGGCGGTGGCCGCGGTGCGGGAGCGCGAGTTCGATCTGGTCCTGATGGACGTGCAGATGCCGGTGATGGATGGGTTGGAGGCGACCCGGGCGATCCGCGCCCTGGGCGGGCCGAAGGCGTCGCTGCCGATCATCGCCCTGACCGCCAACGCGCTGAAGCAGGACGATTGCCTGGCCGCCGGCATGAACGACTTCGTGCCCAAGCCCTTCAATCCCCATCAGCTTTTCAGCGTTCTCGCCCGCTGGAGCCCCGAGGCCGCCGCCGGAGCGCCGCCGCCGCCGCCGCCTCCCGCCGAGCCGACCAGCGACGTCTTCG
>JADGAL010000108.1 GCA_015232025.1 Alphaproteobacteria bacterium | reverse complement strand
CCCTGGCTGCAATTCGATCCCGCCACCGGCAGCTTCTCGGGCGAGCCGCCGCCCGGCGAGGGCGACGTCCAGGTGCGCGTGACCGCCCGCGACGGCCAGGGCCGCCAAGCCGAAGCCGCCTTCCGCATCCAGTTGGGCGAAGGCCAGGGCCAGGGCCAGGGCCAGGGCCAGGGCGAGGGCGGCCAGGAGCGGGGCCAGGGCGAGGGCGGCCAGGAGCGGGGCCAGGGCGAGCGCAAGGTGGAGGGCGAGCTTCGTTCGGGCAAGCCCAGCCTGACCGCGCAATTGAAATCGGCCGGACGCGGGGCGCTGCTGGCCAAGGCCGATCTGCTGGCCGAACACGCCCGCCGCGTGGCGATCAGCCGCGCCGCATAGGGGGATGGGGACGATGAGAGTGGAAAAGTTGGGCCGGATGGCGGCGAGCGTCTCGCTGGTCGCCTTGCTGGCGGCTTGCGCGGTGACGCCCGAGCCTTTGACCGATCAGGACATGGCCGGGCTGACCAAGGCCAACAGCGAGAGGATGTTCGCGACCACCGCGCCGCTTACGGCGCCGCTGACGCTCGACGACGCCATCCGGCGCGCCATGGCCCACAATCTCGACCACCGCGCCCGGCTGATGGAGGAGGTGCTGGCGCTCGGCCAGCTCGACATCGACCGCTACGACATGCTGCCCCAGCTCGCCGCCAGCGCCGGCTATTCCTGGCGCAACGAGCCGGCCGCCTCGGTCAGCCGCTCGCTGGCCACCGGCACCACCTCGCTCGAGGCGTCCTATTCGACCGAGCGCACCCACACCACCTGGGAACTGGGCACCACCTGGAGCGTGCTCGATTTCGGGGCGAGCTGGTTCAACGCGCGCCAGAACGCCGACCGCGCCCTGATCGCCGGCGAGCGCCGCCGCAAGGTCGCCAACAATCTGATCCAGGAGGTGCGCTCGGCCTGGTGGCGCGCCGCCAGCGCCCAGAAGCTGGAAGGCGAGGTCACCGACGCCGTCGCGCTGGCCCGCGCCGCCCTCGACGACACCCGCCTGGTCGAACAGGAGAATTTGCGCGCCCCGATCGACGCGCTGCGCGTCCAGCGCGGCCTGCTCGAAAATCTGCGCCAGCTCGAAACCATCCGCCAGGATCTGATCACCGGCAAGACCGAGCTGGCCGCGCTGGTCAATCTGGCGCCCGGCACGCCGTTCGAGGTGGCGATCCCGGCCGACGACGCGCTGCTGCCGGCGCCCTGGGCGATGGCGCTGGACGAGATGGAATACATGGCGCTGCTCAACAATCCCGATCTGCGCGAGGAGGTCTATCAGGGGCGCGTCACCGCGCACGAGACGAAGAAGGCCATTCTGCGCCTGCTGCCCGGCATTACGCTGCAAGCCTCGCGCAATTACGATTCCAACGACCTGACGGTGTTCAACTACTGGACCGAGGCCGGCCCGGCGGTCAGCATGAACCTGTTCAACATGATCTCGGCGCCGTCGCGCATCCGCTTCGCCCAAACCGGCGAGAAGGTCGCCCAGGCCAAGCAGCTCGCCCTGCAAATGGCGGTGCTGACCCAGGTCCACGTGGCGCGGCGCCAATACGAGATGGCGGCCCGGCAGTTCGAGCTGGCCGACCAGATCTGGCGGGTCGACCAGCGCATCTCCGAGCATTCCGGCAACCGCGAGGCGGCCGACGCCCAGGGCCAGGTCGAGCGGGTGGCCAACGCCACCACCTCGATCGTCGGCCTGTTGCGCCGCTATCAGGCGGTCTCGCAGCTCCACGCCGCGGTCGGCCGCATGCAGGCCTCGATCGGCTGGGACGCCGGAATCGGGGGCGGCGAGGCGATGACCAAGCGCGTCGCCGCCGAGGTCATCAAGGTCCAGGACGACGGCCCGCCCGATCCGGTGCTGTGGCTGGGGAAACTGTTTCAGTGAGGACATGGCGCGAAGCCAACATCCTCGTCATTCCCGCGAAGGCGGTGGCGATCCTCCTCTGTCTGCTTCCCCTGGTCGTCCACGCCCAGGAGCCGGACATCCGCGCCCAGTTGGCGCCGGGGCGTTTCACCACCCTGTCCTCGGAGTTGGCGGCGCGGCTGGCGCGGGTGGCGGCGCGCGAGGGCGAGCGCTTCGCCGAGGGCGACGTGCTGATCACGCTCGACTGCGCCATCCAGAAGGCCCAGCTTGAGCGGGCGCGCGCCCTGGCCGGCGCCGCCGAGAAGGTGTTGACCGCCAACCGCCGTCTGATCGAGCTGAACTCGGCCGGCCAGTTGGAGGCGGTGGCCGCCGCCGCCGAGGCCGCCAAGGCGCGCGGCGAGGTCGCGGTGATGACCGCCACCTTGGACAAATGCGCGGTCAAGGCGCCGTTCCCCGGCGTGGTCGCCGAGCAGAAGGCGCGCGCCGAACAGTTCGTTCAGCCCGGCCAGCCGATCCTTGAGATCCTCGACGATTCCCGCCTGGAGGTGGCGTTCATCCTGCCCTCGCGCCTGCTTACCGGACTGGCCGTGGGCCAGCCCTTCACGGTGACGGTCGACGAGACCGGGCGCGGCTATCCCGGCGTGGTGCGCCGCATCAAGCCGCGCGTCGATCCGGTCAGCCAGTCCGTCGAGGTGATCGGCGAAATCGCCGGCCATTTCCCCGAACTGGCCGCCGGAATGAGCGGCCGCCTGACCCTGGTCCCCCGGTGAACGCTCCGGAGGGCCCGCTCGCCACCCTTCTCGCCCTCGAGGCCCGGGCGCGCCGCGCGCGCGACGTCGCCGAACTCGCCTTCGTCGCGGTCAACGAGACCCACGATCTCCTTCCCTACCGCCAGGCCGCGCTGTGGCGGCCATCCGGCTTGGTCGCCGTTTCGGGCGTGGCGCGGCCCGAGCCGCGCGCGCCCTTCACCGAATGGATCGAGCGCCTGATGCGCGCCCGCGTCGCCGCCGGCCCGACCACCCTCGACGGCGCCACCCTGGGCGATCCCGACTGGGCCGAATGGCTGCCCCGCCACGCCCTGCTGCTGCCCTTCGCGTCGGGGGCGGCCGTGCTGTTCGCGCGCGAAGAGGCGTTCTCGCCCTCCGAGATCGCGCTGGCCGAGGCGCTGGCGCGGCGCGGCGGGCTGCTGGTGGTCGACGAGGCCTTCGCCGACGTCGCGCCCGAAGTCAGCGTCGCGGGCCGAGTCGGGCCGGGCATGGTGGTCCTGCGCAGCTTCGGCAAGTTCTTCGGTCTGGCCGGGCTGCGCCTGGGGTTCGCCATCGCCCCGCCGCCGCTCGCCCTGGCCCTGCGCGACATGATGGGACCCTGGGCGGTGGCCGGCCCGGCCATCGCGATCGGCACGCGCGCCTTGGCGGATCGCAAATGGATGGCGGTCACCCGCAACCGCCTGGCCCGCGAGGCGCTGGCGCTCGACGGGCTGCTGGGCGCCGCCGGCATGACGGTGCTGGGCGGCACGCCCTT
The DNA here is from genome assembly GCA_015232025.1 of Alphaproteobacteria bacterium. Classification (GTDB taxonomy): domain Bacteria; phylum Pseudomonadota; class Alphaproteobacteria; order Rhodospirillales; family Magnetospirillaceae; genus JADFZP01. The sequence continues at coordinate 6,380 of JADGAL010000108.1, read as the reverse complement.
GTTCCGGCTGGTCTCGGCGGGGCGCGCCTGGGCGCTTTACGAATATCTCGGCGAGCGCGGCATCCTGGTCCGCCCGTTCGCCGTGTCGCCGCGCTGGCTGCGCTTCGGCCTGCCCCCCGGCGCCGAAGGCCGCGACCGCCTCAAACGGGCGCTGGACCAGTGGCGGGAGTAGGGGCGGGCGCCTTGGCCAGGGCGGGCAGGTCGCCGCGCTGGGGCTCCCTCCAGGCGGGCAGCAGGACGTGGAAGGTGCTGCCGGCGTCGGGCTTCGAATCGGCCCAGATGCGGCCGCCATGCGACTCGGCGATTTTCTGGCAGATCGACAGGCCGATGCCGTTGCCGGGATAGTGCGCCCGGTTGTGCAGGCGCTGGAAGATCAGGAAGATCCGGCCGCTATATTCGTCCTCGAAGCCGATGCCGTTGTCGCGCACGTCGACCAGCCAGTTCCCCCCGTCGGGCGCGGCCTCGACGAGGATCTCGGGGGCGCGGTCGGCGGCCCGGTATTTCACCGCGTTCGAGATGAGGTTCTGGAACAGGCGCTTCAGGTCGCCCGCGTTGCCGCGCACCACCGGCAGGTCGCCCGCGATGGTCACGCGGGCGCCGGCCTCGCGCACCAGGATTTCCAGGTCGCGCAGCACGGCGGCGACCACGGCGTTCAGCGCCACCGGCTGGGCGGGCTGGTCGCCGCGGCCGACCCGGGCGTATTCCAGCAGATCGAGGATCAGCCCGTCCATCCGCCGCGCGCCCTCGCGCGCGAAGGCCAGGAACTCGCGGCCGCTGGTGTCGAGCGCGTCGCCCGAGCGCCGCTCGATCAGGGTCAGGTACGAGGTGACCATGCGCAACGGCTCGCGCAGATCGTGCGAGGCGACGCAGGCGAACTGTTCCAGATCGGCGTTCGACCGCCGAAGGGCGTCCATCATCTCGGCCATCGCCGCCTCGGCCTCCTTGCGTTCGGAGACGTCGGCGACCATGCCGAGCAGTTGCCCCTGCTGGCCGCTCTCGTCGTGCAGCCGGGTCAGCGTGATGTTCGCCCATAGCGGCGTCCCGTCGCGCCGACGCAGGCGCGCCTCGCGTTCGGCCAACGTGCCGGACTCGCCCCGATGGCGCAGCAGATCGGCCGGCTGGCAGGTCTCGGGGTCGAGCAGCGCCTGCATCGGCCGGCCCACGAAATCGTCGGGCTCGCCGCCCAGCATGCGGGCCAGGGCGGGGTTCACGGCGATCAGGCGGCAGTCGGCGTCGCATTGCAGGATGCCCAGCCCGGCCTGCTCGAACACGGCGCGGAAGCGCGCCTCGCTGGCCGCCAGCGCTTGGCGCGCCTCTTCGGCCGACAGCCGCGCCGTCTCCAGCGCCTGGACCAGCGACGCCAAACGATGCGCGGCGCCGAAGATGGTGGCGAATTCCCCAATGCGGGTGGGCGGCAGCGCGATCTCGGGCGAGCCCGCCGAAACCGAGTCCATGGCGCGCGCCGCCGCGATCACCGGCCGGACGACGTGCCGGCGGGCCGCCCAGGCGACCAGCAGCAGAAACAGCGCGACGGTCGGCAGCATCACCGTCGAGACGGTGGCGCTGCGGTGGGCCGCGTCGTCGATCAGGTCGAAAAAGTCGCCAATCGTCGCCGCCGCGTCCAGCGACAACTGGTCGGCCAAGGTCTCAAGCTCACGACGCGTCACGCTCCACGCCTGGAAGGTCTCGGGCGCCGCCAGATCGTCATAGCCGGCCGCCGCGGTGGCGATGGTGCGGCGGGCGGCGCGCACCTGCGCCTGAAGCTCGGGATCGAAGGCGAAGCCGGGATGGAAGGCCAGCGCCTCGGCGGCCAGCGCGGCCTCGCGCCGGGTGCGCGAGTCCGGCGAGCCGGCGGCGATGTCGCCTAAGCTTTTCAGTCTCTCGATGTTGGTGGCGGCGCGCTGACGTTCCAAAATGGTTGGCCCGACGGCGGCGCGCGCGCCTTCGGCGATTCTGGCTATCCGACCTTGCTCATAGAGAAACGAGCCGAGAAACACCGCAAGGATGACGAGTACGGCAAGCGCCGCTCCGGCGATGAGGGGCGCCAGCCTGAGGCGCCCGAGTTGCGGGTCCATCGACATTCGCTTTGGCTCAGTAGATGCTGAAGGGGAAGTATTTGCGGGTCATGGCGTGATAACTGCCGTCCTTCTGGATGGCGTCCAGCGCGCCGTTCAGCCGGGCCAGCAGTTCGGGGCGACCCGGCGCCACCACGATATGCACCGAGCCGCCCAGATTGCCGCCCGAAAGCGGCTCGCCCAGGAAATCCAAATCCTTGCCGGCCGGAGACCGCAGGAAGCCCAGCCCGGCCAGGGTGGGCACCAGCGCCACCTCGGCCTTGCCGTCGGCGACCAGTCCCAACACGTCGCCGATGCTGGCGGCGGTCAAGACGGCGAGGCCGTTCTGGGCCAGCGTTTCGCCGACATGCTTCTCCTGCCGCGAGCCGGCCTGCACCGCGATGGTGGCGCTGCCCGGCGGCAGTCCGTCGGTCCCGGGCTTGGCGCCGCGCCGGGCGACATAGCTTGACGTCGACCGCCAATAGGGCTGGCTGAACGCCATCCGCCGTTCGCGCTCGGGCGTCTTCAGAAGGTTGCCCAGCCCGAAATCGACGCGTCCCTCGGCCACCCCGTCGACCAGCTGGGCCAGCGGCACCGCCTCGAAGCGACAGGTGGCCGCCATCGCCTCGCACAAGGCGCGGCCAACCTCGACGTTGAACCCGGTCAGCGCGCCATCTTCGCCGCGAAAGCTGAAAGGAACCACGTTTTCGGTGACGGCCACGGTCAGTTCCTCGGCGAGCGCCGGTCGCGCGACCAGCGCAAGCGCCGCCGCGAATAGGGCCATCAGCCGGTGTGCGCGCATCGTCGTTCCCCCCAGTAGAACACGCGCTTCAGGTTTAACCCGAATGGATGTCCCTGTCCAGTTGGGCGCGGTCCCGCAAATCGCGTCTCCGTATCTTGCCGGTCGGAGTCGTCGGCAACTCCTCGACGAATTCGACCAGACGCGGGTACTCGTGCGCGGCGAGGCGCGCCTTGACGAACTCCTGAATCTCGGCGGCCAAACGGTCCGAGGCGACGAATCCCGGACGCGGCACGATGAACGCCTTGACCAGCTCGGTGCGCAACCGATCGGGCACGCCCACGGCGGCGGCCATCGCCACCGCCGGGTGCTTCATCAGGCAATCCTCGATCTCGGCCGGACCGATGCGATAGCCGGCCGAGGTGATGACGTCGTCGGCGCGCCCCTCGAACCAGAAATAGCCGTCCTGGTCGACCCGGCCGGTGTCGCCGGTGGCCAGCCACTCGCCCCGGAACTTGGCGGCGGTCGCCTCGGGACGGTTCCAGTATTCCAAGAACATCACCGGATCGCCGCGGCGCACGGCGATCTCGCCGCTTTGGCCGGGTGGCAGCGGGGCGCCTCCCGCGTCGATCACGGCGACCTCGTGACCGGGAATGGCGCGGCCCATGGCGCCCGGACGCACCGGCATCAGCCCGGCGCAGTTGCCGATCACCAGATTGCATTCGGTCTGGCCATAGAATTCGTTGATGGTCAGCCCGAAGGTGTCGCGGCCCCAGGACAGCAACTCCTCGCCCAGCGTCTCGCCGCCGCTGCCGACGCTGCGCAAGGCGACGTCCGGGCGCCGGCCAATGCCGGCCTGGCGCATCAGCTTCAGCGCGGTGGGCGGCATGAAGACGTTGCGCACAGTGTGGCGGGCCATCAGCGCCATCGCCTCGCCGGGGTCGAACTTGCGCGCCCGGTGGGCGAGCACCGGCACGCCATGGTGCCAAGCCGGCAGCAGCACGTCGATCAGCCCGCCGATCCACGCCCAGTCGGCCGGCGTCCAGAACAGGTCGCCTTCTTGCGGAAAGAATTCGTGCGGCAGCTCGACGCCCGGCAAATGGCCCAGCAGCACGCGATGGGCGTGCAGGGCGCCCTTGGGGTTCCCCGTGGTGCCCGAGGTGTAGATGATCAAAGCGGGATCGTCGGCCGCCGTGTCGACCGGGACGAACTGGTCGGACGCCCGCCCCAGGCGGTCGTGGAAATCGAGCGCGCCGGGGCCGCCGCCCACCGCCAGCACCGTCGAGAGCGCCGGCAGCCGGTCGCGCAGCGGCTCGATCTTGGCCAGATTGGCGTGATCGGTGATCAGGGCGCGCGCCCCCGAATCCTCGAGCCGGTACAGCAGCGCGTCCTCGCCGAACAGCGTGAACAGCGGCAAGGCGATGGCGCCCAGCTTATAGGCCGCCACATGGGCCACCGCCGTCTCCAGGCTTTGCGCCAGCAGGATCGCCACCCGGTCGCCCCGGCCCACCCCCTGGGCGGCCAGCGTGTTGGCCAAGCGGTTGGACGATCGCCGGATTTCGCCGAAGGTGTGGCGGACCACGCCGCCCGCGCCATCGTCGGCGATCAGCGCCACCGCGTCGGGAGCCTGCCGGTCGCAGACGTCCACGCCGATATTGTAGCGGGCGGGAATGCGCCAGCGGAAGGCGTCGCGCAGCTCTTCGAAACTCGCGGCCCTGGCCGGCATGTCGCCCTCCATCGAAAAAATTTCCAGCCTGTGACGACCCGCACAGGCGCCGGCTCCGATCTGTGACAGAAATAGGCCATCGAACGCAACCGATCGACAAGCAGGAGGCTCAGAATGAGCGCGCAAGCAAAGAAACGGCCCATGGAAACCGAAGAATCGGCCTCTGGGCACGAGACCATCGAGGCGACCGGTCCCGGCGTGACCCTCACCTGGCAAGAGATATTGGATTGCGACGGCTCGGAATGCGAGGACGGTCCCGCGCCGGACGAGATCCTGGTCGCCGCCCAGGCGGCGGTCGATGGCGGTCTTGGCGACGAGGTGCCGACCCGCGAGGCGTTGATCGCGCTGGGTTGGGACGAGTTGACCCCGCCGGCCACGGCCGACGACGCCGAGGACGCCGAGGACCACTCGACCCACGAGCCGCCCGCCTGGGGTCGTCCCGACGACGACTTCCATCCCGGCAGCCGCGGGCGCGGCAACGGCGCTCCCGACGAGGACTTCGTGCCCGGCGGGCGCGGGCGCGGCAACCGAAGCAATGCCGATGGCGCCACCGACGCCAACCCCGGCTCCAACAATGGCCGCGGCTGGGGGACCCGCCGGGGCGACGCGGACGGCGAGGAACGCGCCTACGCGGCCTTCCGCCTGGGCATGGGTGGCCTGTCGTCCGGCGCCGCCGACCCGCTCGCCGGCTGCTGTGGCGAGGAGGGCGGATTGGCCGAGGCCGGTGGCGCGGTGGTCTGCGACGAGGAGACGCGCTTGATGCGGATGGGCAAAGGGAAGGGTCACACCGCCGCGGATTATTTCGCCGGCTGACCTTCCGCCGGGGAAAGGCGCGGGGGCGGACCTTTCCCCGGTCCCACTTTCATCTCGCCGGGTTTCGATGTAGGATCGGCCGATGAGCGAAAACGACTTCATTCGGATCGCATTCGACGATCCCTGGGCCGATGATGGCATCAGCACTTGGGAGGACTATCCCGAGGGCACCGAAATCATCGCCTACGGCGTGCCGGAAAAGCCGGCCGATTGGTGTGGCACGCCGGTTCCCGGCGGGTCCGAGGATACGCGCGGCCCGCGCGCCGTGCTGCGCGACGACGGCGTCGCGGCCTTCCGCGCGGCGATGATCGATCTGGGCTACCGCACCGCGCGCATCCGCGCCTTTCTCGACCTGCATCGGGACGCCGACCCGGTTCCCGCGTGCATGCCGGCCTTCGACGACTCGCTGGTCACCGACGCGCTGTTCGACAGCCTGGACGAGTTCGGCCTGTTGGCCTGAGCTATTTCGTCTCTCCGCACAGCGTCACGAAGCCGATCCGATGGGGCGGCCCGTAAAGGGTGAGCCGCCAGCGCGCGCAGCCGGATTTGTCCGGCGTGGCGGCCAGCGTGGCGGCGCCGCTTCGTCCACCCGTCTCCCAGGCGGCCGAGCCGCCCAGCCCCATCGCCCGAGCGGCGGCGGTGGCGCGCAGGATCGGCTCCTTGTCGAGCGGGCGCAAGAAATCCGGCCAGGCGATCCCCGGCCCGGTGTCGGGCGGCGGCGGCCGCAGCAGCCAAGCCACGACGCTCAGCAGGGTGAGCAGCGCGACCAGCGCCAGCACGATGCTCCAGGATTTGGACATCGCGTTCATTCCAGCGGGGTCAGCGCCTCGAAATAGCGGCTCACCTCGAGATCGTCGAGCAGCACGCCATCGAAGCCCAGATCGACGATGCCCTTCAGCGACCGGCCGAGGATCTCCTTCCAGCCGGGCTCCCAATAGCGGACCAGCATGGCGCCCGGCTCGGCCGGATCGGCGGCGGCCAGGAAGGAGGGATTGCCCAGATCCCAGCCGCGTTGCCAGTAGAAGCGGTCGTCGCGCGCCTTGCCGAC
>JADGAL010000107.1 GCA_015232025.1 Alphaproteobacteria bacterium | reverse complement strand
GCCCTTCGGGCGCGCTTCGCGCGGCCTTGACCGCCCCCGCGCGCCGGGCGATTCGAGACCATGGTCGGCTCCGAGGGATGGCCGATTTTGATCCCTCCAAGGGATGAAACGATGACGACGAAGAGGATAACGCTCGGCCAACCTTGAACCGGAAGCCCCGATCAGAGAAGGCACAAAGGACACCAAGAGACACCAAGAGACCGGGGCTGTACGGGCGAATCGCCGCTCCCTTGGTGTCCTTGGTGTCCTTGGTGTCCTTGGTGTTTCCCCCCTCTTCGGCGGCGCGGCCAAAGCGCGCCGGTATTACTTCGGCTCCAGCCTGATCGCGCCGTCCAGCCTGAGCACGCAGCCGTTCAGCATCAAATTGCCGGCGATGTGCAGGACCAGGGCCGCGAATTCGGCGGGGTCGCCTAAGCGCGGCGGGAAGGGGGTCTTGGTTTCCAGGCTCTTGCGCACGTCGTCGGACAGGCCGGCCATCATCGGCGTGCCGAACAGGCCCGGCGCGATGGCCGCCACACGGACGCCTGAGCGCGCCAATTCGCGCGCCGCCGGCAGGGTCAGCGCCGCCACCCCGCCCTTCGAGGCGGCGTAGGCGGCTTGGCCGATTTGGCCCTCGAAGGCGGCGATCGAGGCGGTGTTGACGATCACGCCGCGCTCGCCCTCGTTTAGCGGCTCGTTGCCGGCCATCCGGGCGGCGGCGAGGCGCATGGCGTTGAACGTGCCGATCAGATTGACCTGGATGACCCGCGCGAAATCGTCGAGCGGCATCGGCCCGTCGCGCCCCACGATGCGGGCGCCGGCCACGATGCCCGCGCAGTTGACGCACAGGCGCAGCGGGCCGTTGGCCTGGATGGCGCGGTCGAAGGCTTCGGCCAAGCCGTCGGCGTCGGTGACGTCGCAGGCCAGCGCCACGCCGCCCAGCTCGGCGGCCAGCGGCGCCAACGCCTCGGCGTTGCGATCGAGCAGGGCCACCTTGGCTCCCGCCCCCGCCAGCGCCCGCGCCGTCGCGGCGCCCAGACCCGAAGCCGCCCCCGTCACCACCGCCGCTTGACCGTCGACCCGCATGCCCGCCTCCCTGAAATGATCGCCCCAGCAATATTCCGCTACCGGCCCCCACGCAAGCGGGCTTCGCGCTGGACGATGTAAAGGGTGCTGACGGCGATCACCAACGCGCCGGCCACCGTCCAGCCGTCGGGCAGTTCGCCGAACAGCAGCCAGCCGATCAGGCCGGCGAACAACAGCGCGGTGTAGTCGACCGGCGTCACCACGGTCGCCTCGGCCAGGGCGTAGGCGCGCACCATCATGTATTGGGCCGCCCCGCCCAACACGCCCATCGCCAGCAGCATCGACCACTCCAGCGGCGACGGCGTCCGCCAGATCAGGGCGGCCGGCAGGGCGGTGGCCAGCGTGCCGATCAGGCCGAAGATCAGCACGATGTTGGCGGTGTTCTCGGTGTCGGTCATCCGCTTGATGGTGGTCATCGCCCCCGACATGAACAGCGCGGCGGCGACCGCCGACAGCGCGTCGGGACCCAGGGCGCCCGGCCGCAGGGTCAGCAGCACCCCCACGAATCCGAAGGCGGTGGCCAGCCAGCGCCGCCAGCCGGCCCGTTCGGCCAGGAACACGGCGGCCAGCACGATCATGAACAGCGGCTTGGCGTAGAAGATCGCCACGGCGGTGGCCAGCGGCATATGGGTCAGCGCGTAGAAGGTGGTGACCATCGCCGCGACTCCCAGCGCGCCGCGCAGCAGATGCATGCCCGGCCTGCGCATGACGAAGGCGGCGCGCCGCGCGCGCAGCATGAACGGCACCATCGGCAGCAGCCCGAACAGGCTGCGGAAAAAGACGATCTCCAGGAAGTGCAGGTCCGAGCCCAGCGCCTTGACCAGCGCCTGCATGCCGGAAAACGTGGCGGCGGCGGCCAGCATCCACAGCGCGCCCCTCACATTCGGCGAAGCCGGCCCCATCAGCATCTTTGCCGCGGCGCGTTCGATGCGCTAGACCAGGGGGGAGAAGAATAAGGGAGATGCGTCATGTCCAAATTGCTGTGGCAGCCTTCCAGCGAACGGATCGAACGGGCGAACATGACCGCCTTCATGCGCCGGGTGGGGGTGGTCGGCGACTACGACGCCCTGTGGCGGTGGTCGGTCGAACGGCCCGACCTGTTCTGGCGGGCGGTGTGGGACGATGCCGGCGTGATCGGCGAGCCCGGCGCGACAGTGGTCAAGGACGTCGACCGGATGCCCGGCGCCCAGTTTTTTCCCGAGGCGCGGCTCAATTTCGCCGAGAACTTGCTGCGCCGCCGTGACCAGGGGGACGCCATCGTCTTCTGGGGTGAGGACCGTGTCAAGCGGCGCCTTTCGCATGAAGGCCTTTACGAGGCGGTGTCCCGACTGGCCCAGGCCTTGAAGGCGACGGGCGTCAAGGCGGGCGACCGGGTGGCCGGCTACATGCCCAACCTGCCCGAATCGGTGATCGCCATGCTGGCGGCGTCCAGCCTGGGCGCCATCTGGTCCTCGGCCTCGCCGGATTTCGGCGTGCAAGGCGTACTCGACCGCTTCGGCCAGATCGAGCCCACCGTCTTGTTCTCGGCCGACGGCTATTTCTACAACGGCAAAAGCCACGATTGCCTGGCCAAGCTGGCCGAGATCGCCCGCGCCATGCCCTCGCTGCGCCGCGTCGTGGTGGTGCCCTATGTCGGCCAGGCGGCCGATCTGTCGGCGATTCCCGGCGCGGTCGCCCTGGGCGACTTCGTCCAGCCCTTCGCGGCGGGCGAGATCGAGTTCGCGCGCCTGCCCTTCGCCCATCCGCTGTACATCATGTTCTCGTCGGGCACCACCGGCGTGCCGAAATGCATCGTCCACGGCCAGGGCGGAACGCTGCTCCAGCAGGTCAAGGAGCACCGGCTGCATTGCGACGTGAAGCAGGGCGACCGCGTCTTCTATTTCACCACCTGCGGCTGGATGATGTGGAATTGGCTGGTCGCCGGGCTGGCCGCCGACGCCACGCTGATGCTGTATGACGGCGCGCCGGGGCATCTGGGCGGGCGCATCCTGTTCGACTTCGCCGACGCCGAGAAGATCACGCTGTTCGGCACCTCGGCCAAGTGGATCGACGCCATCGCCAAGATGGGGCTCGAGCCGAAGGCCACCCACGACCTGGGCAGCATCCGGCTGATCACCTCGACCGGCTCGGTGCTGGCGCCCGAGGGCTTCGACTATGTCTATGAGAAGATCAAGGCCGACGTGCAATTGTCGTCGATCTCGGGCGGCACCGACATCGTGTCGTGCTTCGTGCTGGGCAACCCGCTGGCTCCGGTGTGGCGCGGCGAGATCCAGGCGCGCGGCCTGGGCATGCGGGTCGAGGTGTTCGACGAAACCGGCCACGCGGTCCAGGGGCGCAAGGGCGAACTGGTCTGCACGCGCGGCTTTCCCTCGATGCCGGTGGGCTTCTGGAACGATCCCGACGGCTCGAAATACCACCGCGCCTATTTCGAGCGCTTTCCCGGCGTGTGGACCCATGGCGACTGGGTCGAACTGACCGAGCGCGGCACCCTGATCATCTATGGCCGCTCGGACGCCACCTTGAATCCGGGCGGCGTGCGGATCGGCACCGCCGAAATCTATCGCCAGGTGGAACAACTCGACGAGGTGGTGGAAAGCCTGGTGATCGGCCAGGACTGGGACCACGACGTGCGGGTCGTGCTGTTCGTCCGCCTGCGCCCCGGCGTGGTTCTGGACGAGGCGCTGGAGAAGCGGATCAAGGCCAAGGTCCGCGAGAACACCACGCCGCGCCACGTTCCGGCGCGCATCGTGCAGGTCGACGACATCCCGCGCACCAAGTCGGGCAAGATCGTCGAGTTGGCGGTGCGCGACGTGGTGCATGGCCGCGACGTCAAGAACCGCGAGGCCCTGTCCAATCCCGAGGCGCTGGAACTCTATCGCGATCTGCCCGAATTGCGGGGCTGACTGGCCGCCCCGCCGGTCTTGTCCCGGTCGGGCGACCACATTAGGTAAGGAGACGCGGTTCTTTTGGAGACGGTTCGGACGATGCCGAGGCTCGCGGCCCTGGTTGCGGTATTGATGCTGGTCTCGCCGGCCGTCCGGGCGGCCGGGCTCGAGCCGGGCGGTCTCGCCTTGCGCCTGCTAGACTCGCCCGACGCCCGGCGCTTCGACGTCTCGCCGCTGGCCGCCCTGTCCTTCGGGCCGGTGGTCGGCGAGTCCTTCCAGCCCTTCGGCGACCGGCTGGCGGTGGGTGGGTTCGTGCGGATGAACTTCGCGTCCTGGTCGGTGGGCGCCGCGGTCAGCCGCCTCGACGAGCGGCCCGGCGCCGAGTTGGAGATCGGCCTGGAGGACGGCGAAACCGAATACCTGCTGCGCCTGGGCGCCGGCTGGTCGGGCGAGTCGTCCCTGGACGCCGCCGAGGCGTCCATGGACGACGGCATCGACCTCAGCCTGACCGTCAACCACGCCCTGTCCCCCGACATCTTCGTGGGCGGCATGGCCGGCGCCGGCCGCGACCGAACCAGCGGCGACGAGCCCGGCCGCTTCCGCTTTGGCGCGGGGTTGGGGCTTAGGTTCTGAGTGGCTCGCGGGGTAAACATGGAAACCATGGCATTTCACGGCGTCCATCCCGGACGCGTCCTGAAGGAGGAACTGGAAGCGCGGGGCTTGAGCGCCAACGCGTTCGCCCTGAAGCTTCGCGTGCCGCCGCAACGCATTCAGGAGATCGTCGCCGGACGACGGGGCGACGCCGCGTAAACCGGGCCGGCGCGTTACAGCCAGCCCTTGCGGCGAATCCACAGATAGGGCACCAGCGCCGACAGGATCATCAGCATCCAGGCGAAGGCGTAGCCATAGTCCCAACTCAGCTCGGGCATGAATTCGAAGTTCATGCCGTAAAGGCTGGCGATCAGGGTCGGCGGCAGGGCCATCACGGCGACGATCGAGAAGATCTTGATCGTGTTGTTCTGCTCGATGTTGATCATGCCCAGCGTGGCGTCGAGCAGGAAATTGATCTTGCCCGACAGGAAGGCCGCGTGCTCGGACAGCGAGCGCACGTCGCGGGTCATCACCTTGATGCGACCGCGGCTGTCCTTGCGGGTCATCTCGGTCGACAGGAAGGCGACGATGCGGTTGATGCCCAGCAGCGAATCGCGCGCCTTGGAGTTCAAATCGCCATTGCGGCCGATCTTGCGCAGCGTGGCGTTGAAGTCGGCGGGCTGCTGGTCGCCGGGATGGCCATTGATGCCGGGCGACCCGAAGATGTCGTGCGACACCGAGTCCAGTTCGTTGGCGATGCGTTCCAGCACGTCGGCCAAGCGGTCGATCACCGTCTCGAGCACTCCGGTCAGCACCGAGTCGGCGGTGGTGCAAAGCCCGCGGGTGCGGGTGGCGCGGGCCACGAAGGTGACGAAGGGCTGCGGCGTGGCGTAGCGCACCGTCACCGTGCAGGCCCGCGTCAGGATGAAGGTGACCGGCGTGTTGTGCGGGCGCGGGGTATCCGAGGCGGTCAGCACCGGCGCGGTCAGGAACAAGGCGTCGCCTTCGCGGTACATGCGGCTCGACGCCTCGATTTCCTGCATCTCTTCGCGGGTCGGCACGTCGATGCCCAACATGGTCTCGAGCGCCTCCTCCTCCTCGGCGGTCGGTTCCAGCAGGTCGACCCACATCGCCGCCGCGGAAAGGGTTTCCGTGCGGACCAGAATGTCGTTTACCAGGATGTACACCGACATCATGGGCGGCTACCCCGACTTCGAGTTCGAGCGGCCTATTCCTCGCACCACCGGCCGGGTATTTCCAGACAAAAGGTGATGAGAGAGCCGCCGACGCCACCGCCCGTCGCGTCCAAGCCGGCGATCAAAGGGAGGATACGCGAAAATAGCCCTTTATGTTGCCCGTGGAGCGCACGGCGATCTGGACATGGGTTTTCTCTTGGAATCCACTTCCCGGGAACAGTTGGTTCCCCTCGGTGAACAGGCCCCGCACGGTTTCAAACGGCTCCCCCGCCTTGTCCATGGCGCCGTGCAGGCGTCGAATGACCGCGCAATCCAGATAGCGGAGAACGTGGTCTTCATCGCGCGTATGCGCGCTCATCGCTCCTATTACGAAGGGAGTTTCATATCCGCCCCTCTTCGCCTTCCACTCGGCCCATTCAAAGGCTCTCTTGGGATCGGCCTCCCAGAAGTAGATTCCGGGGCCAAGCCAATCGTACTCCTCATCGCTTGGGCTCAGCGCGCCGCCCTCGGCGAGCACCGCCTCGCCGGTTTTCTTGTCGCACCCATGGTAGCCGAGAACAAAAGAGGTGTGCAGGCGGCTCATCAGGCCGGCTTCCGCTCCTCGGAGTAGCTCGGTGCGAGCTTGCCGTCCTCGGAATAGATGCCCTCGCGAACCAGGGTGGCGCGCGCGACCGTGGCCGACCTCGTGGCGTCCTTGGTGTAGCTGGCGAGGGCGCTTTTGACGCGGTCTTGCTGTGCCTTGGTCATATCGATCCCCGCCTATCGCGACACGCGGCTTCGCCCGCATGGGAGATCCTCTCATGCGGGCAAGGCTATTCAAGCCACAGTTTAAGCCCCACACGGCATCGTTCGCAAGCGAGGCGTCAGCCCAGCAGGATGTCGGTGGCGGTCAGGCGAACGCCGTCGGGCAGGGTGGCCATGATGGTGTAGCCCGCCTCGGCGCCGTTGCCGTCCCAATATAGCGAACCCGATCCGTCGAGGACCAGGCGGGGGTCGGCCGCGCCGCCGCCGCCGTCATAGGGGGTGTCGAGCAGCAGCAGGGTGCGGCCCGGTTCGATGCGGTCCAGTCCGAAGGCGTCGCCGTCGAAGACCAGGCGGTCGATGCCCGAGGCGAAGTCGGTCAGGCGGTCTCCACCCTCGGCGGGCGCGGCGTAGATGAACAGGTCCGCCCCGCCGCCGCCGGTCAGCGCGTCCTTGCCCAGCCCGCCGGTCAGGCGGTTGGCCGCGCCGTCGCCGATCAGCGCGTCGGCGTAGTTGCCGCCCACCAGATTGTCGATGGCTTTGAGCACGTCGCCCTCGGCGTGGGCGCCCTTGCCCAGGCCGGTGGCCAGGCTGACGGTGACGGCGCCCGAGCGGGCATAGCTCGCGGTGTCGTCGCCTCCGCCGCCCTCGATGGTGTCGGCGCCGCCCAGCCCAGCCAGCACGTTGTCGCCGGCATTGCCCACCAGATGGTTGGCCTTGGCGTTGCCAGCGCCCGACAGATGGGCCGTCCCCGCCAGCGCCAGGACCTCGACGTCGCCCGGCAGGGCGAAGTCGACCGTCGACGACACCGTGTCTCGCCCCATATTGGGGCTCTCGCGCACCTGGTCGCCGACCGAGTCGACCCGATACAGGTCGTTGCCGGCCCCGCCGCGCATCAGGACGTCGGCGGCGCCGCCGCCGTTCAGGATGTCGTCGCCGCCGGTCCCTTCGCCGTCGTCGATGTCCGGTCCGGCGATGTAGGTCGTGCCGCCGACCACCCGAATGTCGGCGGCGTTGACGGTGCCGGCCGCCAGCTTGGCGATCTTGGTGTAGCCGGCCGCCGCGCCGTTCGGGTCCCAATAAAGGGTTCGCGACGAGTCCAGCACGAAGGACGGCGCTCCCGCCTTGAAGGCCGTCGCGGTGCCGTTGGTCCCCGTGTACAGGGTCGAGATTTTCGAAAGCGCCCCGGCCGACAGGGTGCCCGAGGGCAGGCCGAAGGCGCCGCCGTCGAATTGCATCCGGTCGGCGCCGGTCGCGAAGTCCTTCAACAGGTCGCCGCCCTCGGCGGGCGCGTTCCAGACGAAGGTGTCGTTGCCCGCGCCGCCGGCCAGGGTGTCGACGCCCGCTCCACCCTTCAGAACGTTGTTCACCGCGTTTCCGGTGATCGAATCGGCGCCGGTCCCGCCGGTGGCGTTCTCGATGATCACCCCGTGGGCGATGGCGATGTTGTTGACCGCCAGGCCGCCGGTCTTGGTGGCGCCGACCGAGCTGAAGGTGCCGGGATCGAGATTGATGATGGCGCGTTTCGACTGGACCGAGGCGTCGATCACGTCGGTGCCGCCGCCGTCCCAGATGGTCTTGACCACGCTGGCGTTGGCCGCCCATTTGTACGCCGTGCCGCCCGAGGCGGTGGCGGTGTCCTTGCCGTAAAGATATTGCATGGCGGCCACGTCGAACAGCATCGGCGACGAGGCGTTGGTGCCGCCCATCGTGGGATGGTTCTTGTAGGCCATCACGGTGAACTGGTTGTTGTTCTCGTCCGACGGCAGGAAGGGTCCGCTGTCATACGAGGTGTAGCTTCCGCTGTGCTTGAGGCCCAGCGCGTGGCCGATCTCGTGCAGCAGGACGCGGTAGCCGAACGAGCCTTCGGCGTAGGTCAAATTCGCCTTGGCGTTCATGTAGACGTCGGCGCTGGTCAGGCGGGCGCCGCTGTTCCACCAATGGGTCATTCCCGACGTGCCGCCCAGATCGACATTGCCGAATTCCATCTGGCCGCCGCTCGACACCTCTTGGAACGAGATGTTGGATATGGCCGCATACTGGGCGAGCGCCTTGCGCGCCGCGGCCTTCTCCGCCGCGTCGAAGGCTTCGAAGCCGCCATATTTGCCGGGATTGCTGGTCATGAAGCTGTAGCTGACGGTGACCGGCGAGCCCAGCGCGCCGGCCGCGTTCCAGCGCAGGCCCGAGGGCGTCAGCAGGGCGTCGACGTAGTAGTTGGGGCCGGCGGCGGAACCGCCGCCGCTCGGGGCGATGTCCAGGGTTCCGTCGAGCGCGGCCTGGCCGGCCACCAGGTCCGCCGTGTCTTGGCCGCAACACAAGGGGCAGCCGCAGAAGTTACCGGGGGTCGATGGGGTCACCGTTCGTCCTCTTCCGCAGTTGGTTCGCCGCGAAAGGGTGGAGTGACCCATTTAAGCCAAGGTTAAGCCGACCGGGATAGGGCAATATCACCAGTGGGAACAACGAGGTGCGAAAGAGGTACCTCGAAGTGGGTAGTCAAAGGGAGTGGAAGCATGCGTGACGAAATGGAAGCATTGGTCGCATCGATCGCCAAGGCGCTGGAGATGCCGGACGCCGACGCGGCGAAGGCCATCGAGGACGGACGGGTGGCGCTGGAGATGCTGAGCGACGAGAACGGCCGCAACTATGTGCGCGTCACCCACCAGGGCAAGAGCGCCCGCATCTATCAGGGCGCCATCCTGCACGGCGACTGACGGCCGGGATCAGGGAGGATCGCCGCGGAACCGTTCCATCCGCTCGGGCGAGCGAAAGCGCACGCCGCCATGGACGTGGCCCTCGATCTCGTCGACGGGGCCGCCGGGGCGGGTGGGGCGCGGCGCGAAACGGCCGCGGCTGAGTACCCGATCGTAGAGGACCAGCGCCCCCGCCACCGCCAGATTGACGCAAAAGCGGGTGGGAATGCGCACCACATGGTCGCAGCGCGCCAGCATCTCGGGCGTCAGGCTGCCGCGCTCGCGGCCCAGCACATAGGCGGCGGCCGAGGGGTGGTGGAACGACGGCAATTCGACCGAGTCGTCCAGCAGTTCCACCCCGACCAGCTTGCAGCCGACCGGCAACATCATGCCCGCGACATCCGGGAAGGCGTAGAACGGCACCTGCGCGGCGGCGTTCGAGGTGTCGGCGACGGCGGTCGAAGCCCGGCTGTAATCGGCGCCCACGGTGAATACGAAGCCGGCGTCGAAGGCATGCGCCGTGCGCATCAAGGCGCCCACATTGGCCGCCTTGCTGACCCCCTCCACACCGATGCCGAAATAGCCGCGCATGGCGCCATGATGGCCCGTTCTTGACCGTGC
>JADGAL010000106.1 GCA_015232025.1 Alphaproteobacteria bacterium | reverse complement strand
GGCCTGCCGACCCGGCCGGCCTGGGAGCCGATGCACCGGCTGGCGCCCCATGCCGACTGCCCGCGCGCCCCGCTGCCGGTGGCCGAAAGGCTGGCCGAGCAATTGGTCTGCCTGCCCAGCGGGATGTCGGCGGCGATCCTGGAGGGTCCGTCATGAGGCGCGTCTGCGTGTTCACCGGCGGCCGCGCGGATTGGGGGCTACTGCGCTGGCTGGCGCGCGACCTCCGCGACGACCCGGCGGTCGAACTGCGGCTGCTGGTGTCGGGCGGCCATCTTTGTCCCGAATTCGGCTTGACCGCGCGGCAAATCGAAGAGGACGGCTTCACCATCGACGCGCGCGTCGACATGGTGCTGGCGGGCGACAGCCCGGTGGCGACCGCCAAGGCCATCGGGCTGGGAACCATCGGCTTCGCCGACGCCCTGGACCGCATCGCGCCCGACATCCTGGTGGTGCTGGGCGACCGCTACGAGGCGCTGGCGGTCGCGCAGGCGGCGATGATGCTGCGCCTGCCGATCGCCCACATCCACGGCGGCGAGGCCACCGAAGGCGCGATCGACGAGGCCATCCGCCACGCCTTGACCAAGATGGCCCACCTGCATTTCGCGGCGGCCGAGCCCTACCGGCGCCGCATCATCCAAATGGGCGAGGCGCCGGATCGGGTGTGTGGGGTCGGCGCGCCCGGTCTCGACAATTTGGCGCGCCTGCCCGCGCTCGACCGCGCCGGCCTGGAGGCGGCGCTCGGTTTCGCGCTACCCGCTCCGTTCTTCCTGGTCACCTACCACCCGGCGACGCTGAGCGCCGTCGATCCCTCCGTCCCGATGGCCGCGCTGCTCGACGCGCTCGACGAATTTCCCGAGGCGCGGGTGCTGCTCACCAAGGCCAACGCCGACACCGCCGGACGGGTCGTCAACCACATGATCGACGCCTATGCCGCCGCCCGCCCCGATCGGGTGCTGGCCACCGCGTCGCTGGGTCAACTCCGCTATCTGTCGGCCCTGCGGCTGGCCGACGCGGTGATCGGCAATTCGTCGAGCGGCATCATCGAGGCGCCGGCCGCCGCCACGCCGACCGTCAATCTGGGCATGCGCCAGCGGGGCCGTCTGCGCGCCGCCTCGATCATCGACTGCGCCGAGGACAGGCCGTCGATCGCGGCGGCGATCCGCGAGGCGCTGGCCCCTTCGATGCGCGCCCGCCTGGACCCGCGCGCGGCGCCCTATGGCGGCGGGGGCGCCTCGGCGCGGATCGCTTCCATCCTGCGCGACGTGCCGCTGGATGGGCTGCTGGACAAGCGGTTCCATGACGAGGGCGAGGCCCCGCACGCCTTCGACGCCAATGCGACCTACCGGGAAATCACCTTCCGCGAAGACTGGAAGGCGCATCGCCCGCCGGCCTGGTTCGACTATCGCCGGGCCTGGGACGCGGTGCCGCGCGACAAGACCGAGCTGGATTTCCCGATCCACCTCGACATCGAGACGACCAACATCTGCAATCTGAAATGCCCGATGTGCCCGCGCACCGCGCTGGTCGAGCGGGACGCCCTCGGCGAGTTGGGGATGATGACGCGCGAGGACTTCGCGGCGATCATCGATCAAGGGGTGGCGCACGGGCTGAAGAGCATCAAGCTCAATTATCTGGGCGAGCCGCTCGGCCACAAGGACGTCGCCTGGCAGGTCGCCTACGCCAAGAACCGGGGCGTGCTCGACGTGATGATGAACACCAACGCCGCGCTGCTGACGCCCGAGCGGTCGCGGGCGCTGCTGGACGCCGGGCTCGACAATCTGTTCGTCTCGTTCGACGCCATCGCGCCCGATTTGTTCGAGGACCGCCGCCCCGGAACCACGCTGGGCCGGGTGATCGACAACGTCCACGCCTTCGTGCGCCTGCGCGACGCCGGCCACCCGCACGTCCAGATCCGCCTGTCGATGGTCATGTACGACGACGCGCGATGGAGGGAGCAGTTCGCGGGCATCCAGATCATGTGGAAGCATCTGGTCGACGGGCTGGGATACGGCCTTTACACCGAGCGCGACCCCGACGCCCGCCACGTCCATCCCGAGGTGCCGGGCTTTTGGTGCGCCCAGCCCTTCCAGCGCATGTTCCTGAAATACAACGGAAACGTCACCATCTGCTGCGTCGACGACAAGGATGAGCTGGTGCTCGGCGATTGGCGCCGCGAGACCTTGAGCGCGATCTGGAACGGCCCGCGGTACAAGGAGATCCGCCGTCGTCACGCGCGGGGCGCCTATTACGAGATGGAGCTGTGCCGCAAATGCGCGATGCCGGGGGGCAAATGAACGATCCCGTCCTTCTCCTCGCCAAGCCCGACCGCTGGAGCGACGACGCCGAACGACTGGCGCGCCTGCTGTTCGGTGACCGTCTGGTGGTGGCGCGCGGCCGGGTCGGCGATCCCTTCCCGGACCTGGGAACGGCGCCGCGCTTCGCCGTCCTGCTGTCGTTCCTGTCGCCGTGGATCGTGCCGGCCGCGCTGCTCGAGCGGGCCGGGGTGGCGCTGAACTTCCATCCGGGGTCCCGCGACTATCCAGGGACCGGCTGCTACAACTTCGCCCTTTACGAAGGGGCCGCGCTCTATGGCCCGGTCTGCCACCACATGGCGGCCACCGTCGATACCGGCGCCATCGTCGACGAGCGCCTGTTCGCGGTCGCGCCGGCCGAGACGGTCGAGACGCTGAAATTCCGAACCATGGTCGCCATGCTGGCGCTGTTCCACGACATCGCCAGCCGCCTCGCCGCCGGACAGCCGCTGCCCGAGGCGGCCGGTTCGTGGTCGCGCCGCCCCTTCACGCGCCGCGAGATGAACGCGCTTTGCCGGATCGCGCCGGACATGCCGGCCCAGGAAATCCGGCGCCGCGTCCGCGCCATGACCTATCCGGGCTCGCCCGGTCCAACCGTCGAACTGGCGGGCGTCCAGTTCGCGTCGCCGGTCCCGGCGCGCGAGCCGCTGGCCTGACATGGCCGAGCGTCCCGACCGGCTTTGGGCCTGCCTCCCCTTCTCGGCGCGCGACGCGCTGTTCGAGCGCGAAATCCCCGCGCTGCGTCCGTCCGCCTGCGGGGCGTTCGACGCGGGGCCGTCGAACGCCGACGTGGCGCTGCTGCACGGCGCGGCGCTTCGGCAATCCGACGCCAAGTTCGGCCGCGACGAGTTGGCCGCCATGCGCCGCTTCCTGACGCAAGCCCTGACCGATCTGTCGCGCGTCGTCGAGCGCTCGGTGTGGGTGGTCCGGCTGGGCGAGGAGCCCTGGACCCTGGACGACGATCCGTCGGGGCTGGCGGTCGGGATCGACTGCCGGTATCCGGGACTGTGGGACCAGACCGCCGAACCGGATTGGATGGGGCGCCCCTGGCGCGTGTCCTACACGGCCGAGCCCCCCGCCTTCCTGCGCGGAACGGCCCCCCACCCGGACTGCTACGCGATCCGCGAGGCGCTGACCACCCGACCGGCCGCCTTCGCCGCCCAACGCGAATGGCGGGTGCTGGGATTGGACGACGCCATGCCGCTGCCGGCGGCGGCGATCACCGACCTGATCGTCGGCCCCGCCGCCCCCGCCGCCGAGACCGCCATCCTTCTCGGCCGCCTGCGCGCCGATCCGGCCTTCGGCCATCTGCGCATCGCGGCGTCAGCCCATCAGGATGTCCGTTAGCGTCGGCAGGGCGTCGCGCCCTTCGCCGACCTTCACCGCGTGGGGGCCGAAATCGGCCGCTTCGAGGTCGTCCAGGGTCGAGAAATAGCGGATGCCGTCATGGCGCCGGAAAAGGTCGTTGTTCGAGCCGAACAGGTCCAGGCTGATCACCGTCTTGGAGCCCAGCAGCGACGCCCACCACAGCACGCCGGACGCCTCGCTGACCACCACGCGGCTTTGCAGCACCAGATGTTGGGCGCCGCCCTGGTGCGGCACGATTTGGAAGTTGGGGAGCCGGCCGGCGATCTCGCGCGACAGGGCGGCCATGATCGGCTGGTCGCCCAGGGCCGGGTGGATCTTCCACAGGATTGGGTGTCCGGGGAATTTGGCGGACACCAGCCGCAGCGCCGCCGCCCACATGTCGGCGGCCTCGCGCACCACCCGCTCTTCCGGCATCGAAAAACGGCGTTCGGTGATGTAGCCCTCGCAGCTTGGCAGGACGACGATCTGGGCGCGTTCGTCGGGCGCCCCAAGCGTTCGGTGGACCTCTCGCCCCACCACCTCGACCGGATGCCGGATCAGGGTGATCGCCGGCCGCAGGCCCGGCCATTCGGCGGCGGTCGCCTCGGCCTCGACCGGCTTGTAGACGAGATGGCGATCGACCCCGTGCGTTCCCTGGGGATCGAGAATTTCGCCGGTCATGTGGTCGAAGATCGGCGGCAGGCAGTAGCCGCCGGCCAGCTTGGGGAGGATGAATTGCTCCATCACGGTGGTCAGCGCGCAATCGTGCCGAAGCATCAACTCGGCCTGAAGGCGCGAGGTCGGGGTGGCGCGCCGGACGTGCTCGATCGCGCCGATGGCGCGCGGCCGGCAGTCCTCGGCCGCCGGCACCCCGAACGTGTTCAGATAGACGATGTTGCGGCAGTCGAGTCCCCGCGCCGCCGCTTCGGCCTGGAGATAGCGGTTCCACGGATAGACGAAATTGTGCTGCGCCAGCAGGCTGGGCCGCAGGCGGTCGACGAGATCGGCCAGCACGGCGCGGCACTGGACGTGGTAGGTCGGGCGCGGCCCCGCTTCCGAAGGCAGCTCGACCAACTCGACCACCCCCGGCCAGCGCGCCGCCTCGGCGATCAGGGGGTCGTTGGCGCAGCCATGGCCGACCACCACCGCCACGCGATGGCTTTTCAGCAGCTCCCACAGATAATAGACGCCGGTGATGCCGAACAGATAAGGCGGCCCCGGCACCAGGATGGCGACCGGCCTATCGGTCATGATCGAGGCCGATCGTCACGAAGGCCCAGGGCATGATGATCGAGCCGTTGACCTGCATGCCGCCCAGCACCGCGGTGGCGTTGTCGCGCTTGAACGCCTGCTCGGCGGGATCGGCGAGCGCGGCCGGGTCGAACTCGTCGTCGGGCTCGATCGCGACGCTTCGAACCGCCGGAATGCGGCCCAGCAGACGGCGGAGATGCCGGTGGCTGTAGATGTTGCAGAAGCCGAATCCGCGCGGCTGGTTGGCCTCGTCGAGTTCGTCGCCGTCCTCGCGCGAGGCGACCTCGCGGATCAGGAAGCTCCGCTCGGACACCAGCATGCGCAGGATCACGACGCGGCGGGTGACGCGGCACAGCTCGGCGATGGGCTGGGCGATCGAGGGCAGGAACGGCAGCACCGTGTTGCACATCGCGACATCCGCCGAACGATCGTCGAGCGCCAGGGCGAACAGATCGTCGACGCCGAACACGCAGTCCGACGCGCCCGCGAAGGCCCGGCGCGCCAGGTCGATATAGGGGGCCGTCGCGTCGATGCCGTGATAATGGACGCGGCACGGCGCATGGCGGCGGATGCTGACCAGGAAATGCCCGGCGCCGCAGCCGGCGTCGAGCAGCCGGTCGCCATCGCGCAGGATGGGGGCCAAGCGGCGCGCCACCGCCTTGGCGCTTTCCATCTCGGGCAACGCGCCGATCGCCCGCTGGTAGAGCAACTCGCCATAGGCCGCCCCATGCGCCGGATCGGTCCAGGTCTGGCGCCACGCCTCCATCACTCACACGCAACATACAAATCAACCACCAAGACACGAAGAACACCAAGGTTCACCAAGAGAGACGCGCGGCCCCGTGAGCCTGCCCCGATCCCTTGGCGCCTGTTGGTGGCCTTGGTGCCTTGGTGGTTGATCATGATCCGTGGTTCGACTCAATTGTACGGCCGGAACACCGGCTTGACCGGCGGTCCCTCCAGGAAGCCATCGATCCCATCTTGAAGCGCCCGCGCATAGACGCGCAACGATTCGCGCGCCGCCGCGACGGTGATTTCGACCTCGGTCGCGGTGTGGGCGTAGCTGGGGGCGAAATAATTGGCCAGCACGCCGCGACGGACCATCTCCTGAAGCCACAGGGTGCGGAACGGCGCCGACACCAGCCCGTCGCGGTCCATGCAGGTGACGACCGGCGAGCATGGAAATCCGCCGGCCCGGAAGGCCATCCCGACCCCGGCCTCGCCGGCCGCCTGGTTCAGCCCGTCGATCAGCAGGCCGCCGATGCGCCAGAGATGCGCCACCACCGGCTCGTCGCGATAGATCCGCAGGGCGGCGCGCATCGCCGCCAGGGCGTGGTTTTCCGCCCCGTGGGTGGTCGACAGCAGGAAGGTGCGCTTCTGGTCGTGCTCGATCCCGCCAAGCTCCATGATGGCGCGCTTGCCGACCATCGCCGCCACCGAGAAGCCGTTGGCGATGCCCTTGCCGAAGGTGCTGATGTCCGGCGTGACCCCGAACAGGGTTTGGGCGCCGTTCAGGTGCCAGCGGAATCCGGTGATCATCTCGTCGAGAATGAAGACCGCGCCATGCGCCCGGCACAGCGCCTCGACGCCGTGAAGGAAGCCGTCGCGCGGCTCGTCGGTGGTGGCGGCCTCCATGATCAGCGCGGCGATGCCGCCGGGATGGGCTTCGAACAGCCGCTCGACGCCGGCCAGGTCGTTGTAGCGGAAGGTCAGGGTCAGGTCCTTGACCGCCCGCGGGATGCCGTTGTCGCAACGAGTGACGGCGATCGCCCAATCGTCGTAGCTGAAGAACGGGTGGTCCGAACACAGGGCCACCAGGTCGCGCCCGGTGTGGGCGCGGGCCAGTTTGACGGCGGCGGTGGTGGCGCTGGAGCCGTTCTTGGCGAACTTGACCATGTCGCCGGCCGGGATCAGGTCGAGGAGGTCGCCGGCCGCGTCCATCTCCAGGCGCGACGGCCGGCCGAAATTGGCGCCGCGCGCGATCTGGGCGATTGCGGCGGCGTTCACCGCCTGGGCGCCATAGCCCAGCGTCATGGTGCGCAGGCCCATGGTCCAGTCGAGGAAGCGGCGGTCGTGATCGTCCCACACATGGGCGCCCTCGCCCCGTTCCAGGAAGCGCGGCGCGTTGGACGGAAACTGGTCGTCCCCCTTGCTGTAGGTGTGGGCGCCGCCCGGAATGATCCGGTGGGGGTCGGACGTCACAGATGCCGTCCTTGCCGGGCGCTGGCCTCGGCCCGCGTCAGAAGGGCGAGCATGCGTCCGTCCTCGCGGAAATCATAGGCCCAGGGCTTCTCGCCGCGCAGCGCGGCGATGAAGTCGGCGGTTTCCTCGACATAGGGCTCTTCGGCGTGCAGATAGCCGGGCTCGACATGGGCGCCGAGCGACAGGTCGAACGCCTCCCACGCGCCGGTCGCGGCGGTCCACAGGCGGACCCGGCCGGCCGCCTGGTCCCATTCCACGGTGCCGTCGGCGCCGCACAGGCGGAACAGGCGCACGGCGGGACGGGCCAGCACGTCGACCATCAAATGGCCGCTGACCGCGCCGCGCTCGAAGCGCAGCAGAAGCTGATAGACGTCGTCGATGTCGCAGTCGAGATCGCCGACCTTGTCCTTGAGGCAGCTCAACCGCGCCACCGGACCCAGCAGATCGACGATCCACGCCAGCTCGAACGGCACGATCTCGCGACAGGCGCCGGTGGCGCGCTTCGAGACGTAGAAGTCCTTGTAGCTTTCCCAGGGATGCCAGTCGGGCAGGTATTGGCCGCACTGATAGGTGAAGGCCAGCGGCCGGCCGATCGCCCCGGCCTCGACCAGCGCCTTGATCCGCTTGGGGCCGGCGTAATAGCGCATGGTGCAGGACGGCGCCCCGACCAGCCCCGAGGCGTCCAGCCGCTCGATCAACTGGTCGGCGCGGGGATCGGTGACGTTGGCCTCGCAGAAGAACGAGACGCCGCGCGCCACGGCGCGCAGGCCGTACTCGACGTGGGTGTCGGGCGGCGTCGAGACGATCCAGGCGTCGGCCGGCGCGGCGGCGGCCTCGGCCCAGTCGGCGAAGGTGGCGATTCCGTAGGCCGCGGCGGCCTCGGCGCGGCGGTCGGCGCGCGGGTCGTAGGCTATGATCCGCTCGACGCCCAGCCGCTTCAGGCAGCGGATGCGCCGCTTGCCCATCGAGCCGAGGCCGATCACCAGGAGGTTCATGGCGTCACCGGGGGGACCGCCTGCCGGGCGGCGACATCCCCTCGCCCAAGGGCGCGGGCGTGGCGCCGTCGTCCGCGCGGATGACGGAGTGGATGGCGGCCGACCTGTCCAAGCGTGCCAAGCAATTTCAACCCCAGAAACCGTCCATGATCACATAGGGCGAGTTCCTGTGCGCGAAGACGGCATCGACCTGCCAAAGCCCACCGTCCTTCGGACGGATTAGGGGGTCGACGATGTCGATGGGTATGAAGTCCAACTTGTCGAAGGCGAACATGAGCTCCAAAAAAGGCGAGGCGCGGCCGGCCAAAACGGCTTCGACGACGAAGACGGAGTGCTCATCAACGAGAGCCGCGCAGCCGTCAATAACCGCCAGCTCGGTCCCATCCACATCAATCTTGATCAGGTAAGGACCGGTCGTGTCGCGCTCCTTCGCAAGCGTATCGACCCGCCGCACGACCATCTGGCGCGCGTCCTGGCCTTGGCCGGCTACGCCTTCTTCCGAAATCCTGCTGAACCGCCCTTGCATAAGCACGGACAGAACGCCCATGCCATCCTTTCTTCCCGCCGCGGCCAGGATCAGTTCCGCCCGTGGCAGGCTCGCGGCGAGCGCGCGCAGGGCGGGCTCGTTTTCCGCCACGGGCTCGATCATCAGGAGGCGAGCGTCCGGAAAGACATCGTAGAGAGGCGGGGTGCCCTGTTGCGCGCCCACGTCGATGATCGTGTTCGGCGCGAATCCGCGGGCTTTCAGGTTCGACAGCGTGCCGGCCATCGTCTGGCGTTTCGCCCAGATCTCCGCTCCCGACACGATCTGGTGGAGCCCGTTAACCAAGGGGTGGTTGGGCACTTTGCGTCGGACCAGCTCGTACAGCGTCCGGGCGGCCTCGATCTCACCTCTCAGGTGGTAATCGAATGCGCGCCGCAAGACTTCTTCCAGTGTCATCGGCCCGTGTTTCCTCGGTGGCGCGGGGTTTCACCCCGGATTGACGCCAGAATAGCCTGTCTCCACCCAAACCGGGAAGCGGAATGGCATGGCGACAGCATCAACACCCTGCGCGGGGAGTCCGCGTCACCGCCGCCCGCGAGGCCGCGAAATGGGCCTCGTAGGACGCCTGGACCCCCCGATTGAGCGCCGCGACCCGGGGATTGCGGCCAAGCCAGTCCATCACCGCCTCGAAGGACGGATGGCGCGCCTCGGCCGCCAGCCCCTCGACCACCGCCCGGAACAGCGCGTAATCCTCGGGAAAGTCCAGCGTCAGGCGCAGATCCGGCTGTGCCAGGCGCGGGTCGTCCTCGACCAGATCGACGCAGCGGAAAGCCGGATCGTCCCGGAACAGATGGCCCCACACCTCGGTGTCGCCCTCGGGACGAGTGGCGCAGACGCGCTCGAGCGCCGCCGCGCCGACGCCGAAGCCGGTCGCCCCCAGCGGCAGGCGGTCGAAGGTCACGAAATCGGCCGGCGGTTCGGACAAGGCCGCGAAGGCGATGATCCGGTCGATATGGGCGACCGAAACGAACGGGTCGTCGCCGTCGACCACCACCACGAAGTCGAAGCGGTGCGCCCGCGCCGCGTCGCGGTAGCGTCGCAGCTTGTCGTCGGGGCTGCCGCGAAACGCGGCGAAGCCGTCCGCCGCCGCCAGATCGCACAGCGCCGCGTCGCGCGGGTCGGTCGAGGTGGCGAGGACCACCGCGCCGGCCCGCTCGGCCGTGGCGAGGCGCCGCAACAGGAATTGGGTGACGGTGCCGCCCGCGA
>JADGAL010000105.1:1017-10018 GCA_015232025.1 Alphaproteobacteria bacterium | reverse complement strand
CGCCATGGCACGTGTGAAAACACTGCCCCGCCTACACCACTTACCGATAGCATCGTACCTGACCCAAAATGTTCCATAAAGGGAAACCTCGTGGCGGCGATCTCGTCGAGCGGGTTGCGCCGTGCCGCTGGCGAGAGGACCGCCGCGCTCATTGCTCATTGGCACCGATGATGCCATTGACCTCGGCCCGCACACTGTCGATGGTGAAGGTGCCCTCGCGGTCGGCTTCCGCCTCGGCCGCCGCCACCATCCCCCGGAACTGGCGGCGGCGTTCCTCCGCCTCTTGCAGTTCCAGTTCGGCGGTGAGATGTACATTGGTCGCCACCCACGCCATGAAAAATAGGCGCGGCGCACGCCCAAGGCAACCGCTCCCGCCGTCACTCCAGATGAAGCACCGCCTTCTCCGGCTCGGGTTCGACCGCCGGGGGATCGAGGCGGAAGTCGTCGAGGATGGTGTAAAGGGCGGGCACCAGGAACAGGCACAGCACGGTCGCGGTGGCCAGGCCGAAGGCCAGGCTGGTGGCCAGCGGGATCAGGATTTGGGCTTGCAGGCTTTTTTCCAGCAGCAGCGGGGCGAGGCCCGCGACGGTGGTCAGCGAGGTCAGCAGGATGGCGCGGAAGCGGGCGCGGGCGGCGAGTTGGGCGGCCTGGGCGGTGGGCATCCCTTCGGCGCGGTGCTCCTTGATGAACATCACCAGAAGGATGGTGTCGTTGACCACCACGCCGGCCAGGGCGGCGAGGCCGACCATCGAGGGCATCGACAGTTCCAGCCCTTGCACCAGATGCCCGACCACCGCGCCGACGAAGGCCAGCGGGATGGCCGACATCACCACCACCGGCTCGACATAGCTGCGGAACTGGAGCGCCAGCAGCATGTAAAGGCCGATCAGCCCGATTCCGAAGTTGCGCGCCACCGACAGCCCGGTCTTCGAGCCCTCCTTGGCTTGGCCCTCGAAGGTGACTTGCAGGCCGGGATGGCGCTCGATCAGTCCCGGCAGGAAGGTGGCGCGCAAGTCGCGGGTGATCTCGGCGGCGTTGGCGACCCGGCTGTCGACCTCGCCCTGTAGGGTCACGGTGCGTCGGCCGTTGATGCGCTGGATGCGGGCGTAGCCGCGCCCTTGGGTCAACTCGGCGACCGCCGATAGCGGCAGGGTGGAGCCATCGGGCATGACGATCGGCAGATAGTCGAGATCGGCCAGACTGTCGCGGTCCTCGGCCGCCAAGCGGACATGGACCTCGTAGGTCTCGCCGCGGTCTTGGACCTCGGTCACCTCGGTGCCCTGGAAGGCGCCGCGCAACTGGGCGGCGATGGCGCGGCCATCGATGCCCAGGCTGGACGCGCCGTCCTTCAGCGTCAGGCGGATTTCGGGCTTGCCCGGCCGCAGATCGTCGGACAGGTCGCGCACCCCGGCATAGCCGGACAGCCAGGCCTGCAACTCGGTCGAGGCCGCCTTCATGTCGTCCAGGCTGTCGCCGGCCAGACGGATGTCGATGGCGCGACCGGCCGGCCCCATGGCGCGCTCGGAGAATTTGAGCGCGATCACGTCGGGCACGGCGCCGGTCAGGCTGCGCCAGCGGTCGAGAATGTCGTCCATCGGCGCGTCGCGCCGCTCGGCCGACAGCAGGTCCAGGGTGACGGTGGCGACATGCGGGCCGGACTCGTAGGCGTCGGCGTTGACGTTGTGCTGCACGGTGACGTGCTGGAGCAGTTGGGTGTCGGCCGGTTGGCGCGGCTGGAACTCGGCCTCGACGGCGCGGGCGGCGGCCACCACGCGCTCGACCACCGCTTCGGTGCGGTCGAGCGGCGTGCCCTGCGGCAGCAGGATGCGGGCCTGCACCACGTCGCCCTCGAGCGCCGGGAAGGCGCGGAACTTCACCTTGCCGCCGGCCAGGATCGCCGCCGTGGCGACCACCAGCGCGATCATCACGCCCAGCGTCAGATAGCGGTAGGCCACCGCGCGATCGACCCAGGCCCCCAGGCGCTCGTGACGGAAGCGCTCGAACGCCCCTTCGAACCAGACGCGGAAGCGCGACGGACGATGGTTCGCCACGCGCCCCAGCGAATGGGCGAGATGCTTGGGCAGGATCAGGAAGGCCTCGATCAGGCTGACCGCCAGCGTCATGATCAGAACGACCGGCATCACCTTCATGACTTGGCCGATATTGCCCTCGATGAAGGCCAGCGCGCCGAACACGCAGATGGTGGTGGCGAAGGACGACATCACGCCGGGCAGCACCTGGATGGTGCCGTCGACGGCGGCGGCGAACGGCTTCTTGCCGGCCGAAAGGTGCGCGGCGACGTTCTCGGCGATCACGATGGCGTCGTCCATCAGCAGGCCGACGGCGATCAGCAGCCCGACCATGGTGATCATGTCGATCGAATAGCCGGTCAGCGTCATCAGCGCGAAGGTGCCGAAAAAGCTGGTCGGCAGCCCCATCGCCACCCAAAAGCTGTAGCGGAAGCTGAAGAACAGCCACAGCGACAAGAACACCAGCACCAACCCCTGAGCGCCGTTGGTGACCAGCATGGACAGACGGTCCTTGATGATCGAGGTGATGTCGATCGCCACGGTCAGGCTGACGCCTTGCGGCGCCCGCAGGCGCTCTTGGGCGAGAAAGCCCTCCAGCGCCGCCATCACGTCCAGGCTGTCCTGGTCCTTGGTCTTCGAGATGTCGAGCAGGGCGGCCCGCTTGCCGTCGAACACCACCTTGTCTTCCTCGAGTTCGAAGCCGTCCTCGATGGTGGCGATCGAGCCCAGGCGGATTTCACCGCCGCCGCGCCCCGCCACCACCACCAGATCGGCGAACTCGGCGGCGCGGCGCCGTTCGTCGTCGAAACGGACCAGCAGGTCGTTCTGGCGCGTTTCGACCACGCCCCCCGGCAGGTTGAGGCTGCGCCGCTCGATGGCGGCGGCCACGTCGTTGATCGACAGCGCGTGGCGCCGCAACATGGCGGCCGGCACCTCGATGCGGATGCGGCGATCCGAGAACCCGCGGATGCCCACCTGGGTGACCTGATCCAGCCGGACCAGCCGATCCTTCAACTGCTCGGCATAGGCCTTGAGGTCCGAGGGCGACATCGGCCCGGTCACCGCCACCGAGGCGACGAAATCGACGCGGCCGAGTTGGCGCACGGTGGGCCGCTCGACCTCGGCGGGGAACGAGTCGATGCCCTCGACCTCGGTCTTGACGTCGTCGAGGAAGGTGCGGATGTCGGTGCCTTCCAGCAATTTGGCGACCGCGATGGCGACGCCCTCGCGGGCTTCGCAGCGCACCTCGTCCAGGCCCTCGACGCCTTCGACGGCGTCCTCGACGCGTTGGCAGACGGCGTCTTCGACATCCTCGGCCGAGGCGCCGGGATAGATGGCGCGCACCTCGACCTGATCCGGCTTGATGTCGGGAAAGGTCTCGCGCTTCAGGGTCGGCATGGCCAGCAGGCCGACCACGATGATCAGCGCCATCAGCAGATTGGCGGCGACCGGATGGCCGGCGAACCAGCGGATCACTTCACGCCTCCCACGCCCGAGGCGGCGGCGGCCACCGCCTCGGCGGCGCGCGTGTCGGGGGTGGGATCGAGCAGCATGCCCTCGACGGCGGGGATCAGGTCGGAGACGACGACCCGCTCGCCCGCCGCCAAGCCCTCCTCGACCACGGCGATGTCGCCCTGGGTGTAGGCCAGCCGTAGCGGCCGCTTGCGCAGGCGGTTATCGGAATCGGCGATGTGGACCACGTCGCCGGCGTGCAGGGCGGTGCGCGGCACGGCGATGCGGCCGGGCTGGGTGGGGCCGCGCAACTCGATCTCGACGAACAGGCCGCGGGCCAGCGGCGGACGCACCCCCGGCTGGGCGCGGCCATAGGGGTCGTCGACCGTGACGATCAGGCCGATGGTGCGGGTCTTGGCGTCGACCGTTTCGGCGATTCGGGCGACGCGGGCCGGCCACTCCAGCACGCGCTCGCCGGTGCGCAGGCGCACCACGGGAACGAGGCCCAGCACCTCGCCGAGATGGCGACCGGCCTCGGCGGCTCCCGGCCCAAGCGGCGCCTCGGCCTTGGCGATCAGCGGGAACAGGCGGTCGAGCGGCAGTTGCGCCGAGATCTCGGCGACCTCGACGCCGTCGCCCTGGGCCAGCACGGCGCCGCGCTGCGCCCATTGGCCGCGCTCGACCGAGACCGTGCCGATCCGCATGGCGAAGGGCAGGCGCAGCACGGCGCGGCCGAGATCGCGGCGGGCGCCCTCGGCCTGGGTTTCCAGGGCGCGGCGTTGCGAGGGGATCAGCGTCAGCGTGCTGCGCAGGGTCTGCGCCTTCTGCTCGCCGTCGAGCACCGACCGCTCGGCCTGCTCGACCGACGAGGTGGCGGCGGCGCCCGAGCGGCTGAGCGACTGCTTGCGGGCAAGTTCGCGGCGCAGCACGCCCAGGGTGCGCTCTTCGATCTCCAGGCTTTTGCGGGCGTTGGCTTCGCGGGCGTCGAGTTCCGAAAGCTGCGCCTCGGTCTGGGCCAGGGCCAACTCGTAATCGACGGTGTCGAAGCGGATCAGCTCGGTGTTCTCGGGCAGCAGGGCGCCGCGTTTGAACTCGGGATTGATCCAGGCGATGCGCGCCGAAACCTCGGCCACCGCGCTCCAGGTGCGCGACGGGGTGACCTCGCCGAAGGCCAGGGCGCGGGGCACCACGTTTAGGCTTTGCGCCGCGACGATTCGGGCGAGGCGCGCCACCTCGCCGGCCTCGACCCGCTGCGGCGCCTTGCGGCCCTGCAAGGCGAACACGAAGACCAGCGCGGCGAGCAGGATGGGAGGCAGGATCAGCAGCTTGCGCATGGCGTCAGTCCAGGCTATCGGGCGGGGGAAGGGCGAGCGACGAGCAGGCGGCGGCCACCGCCATGGCGATGGCTTGGCGGCGGCGTTCGGGGGTGATCTCGGACCAGCCCAGGCGGCGCTCGATCACCACCCGGCCGGCGATCAGCGGCATCACCGTGCCAAGCAGCAAATGGCCGCGCATCACCGCCGCCGGCTCGTCGGGCGAAAGCCCCAGGGCCGACGCGGCGAGCGCCGAAAGCATGCGGTTGAGGGGCAGGAGGAAGCCCTCGTACAGAACGTCGAAGGCCTCGCTGGGGGCCAGCATCTCGCGGATCAAAAAGGCGGCGCGGCCGTCCTCGCGCAGGGTGAACAGCCCATCCATCAGCCCGCCGATCACCCGCGCCACGATGCGCGCCAGCCCCTCCGGGCCGGGCGCCGCGACCGCCAACTCGGCCGCCACCCGCTCGGACAACGGCCCGACCACCGCCCCGTTGCGCTGCGCCACCTGACGCGCCACCGCGACGTAAAGGCCCCATTTGCCGCCGAAATGATAGGCGATGGCGGCCACATTGGCGCCCGCCGCGGACGCCAACCGGCGCGTGCTGGCGCCCTCGTAGCCATCGCGGCCGAACACCATCAGCCCGGCGGCGATCAGCCGCTGCTTGGTCTCGTCGCCACGATCGAGGTCGGGGATGTCGTTCATGAAACGATTGATTAAATCATTTGATTGGATTTGGCAAGCTGGGCGGAAGGGGGGGCCATCGGCGCATGCTTGTTCCGCGTTCTGGAACATGTTAGATTTGGCCATGAAGGTCGTCCAATTCGAGATCGCCGCGTCTCTCATCGCCCGCGAAAAGCGGGAGAGACCGCAACAGGCGAGGGCGCTGGAGAAGCGTCTGGCCGCGTGGTTGCAGGAAATGCGGCAGGGGAGGTGGGCCAGACCAACCGAGATCAAAGCGCTTTACGAAACGGCCGACATCGTCGGCAACAACCGAATCGTATTTGACATCTGCGGCAATCACTACCGCCTCATCGTTCAGTTCAACTACGCCGCCCAGGTCGCCCGCATCAGATTCGCCGGAACGCATGCGGAATACGACAGGGTGGACGCAACCGAGGTGTGAGCGATGGAAATCCGACCGATCAAGACCGTCGAGGACCATCGGGCCGCGTTGGCCCGCATCGACCAGTTGATGGATGCCCAGGAAGGCAGCCACGACGCCATCGAACTGGAATTGCTCGCCATCCTGGTCGAGCGCTACGAAATCGAGGTGTTCCCGATCGAGGCGCCGTCACCGCTCGACGCGATCCGGTTCCGCATGGAGCAGGCCGGCCTTGGTCAGGCCGACTTGGCGCGGGTTCTGGGCAGCCGCAGCCGCGCCTCGGAAATCATGAATGGCAATGTCAAGCGGCTGTCGATCACCCAGATCCGCCGCTTACACAGCGCTTGGCGCATCCCCGCCGAAATCCTTATTCGCGACGTCGCGTGACAGGCGCCGCCAATCCCTCCCGCGCCGCCTCGGTCGACACCGAGACCCTGCGCCGGGCCGATTTCGCGATGCTGGTCGAAGCCGTCGAGGACGCCGAGGATGTCGCCACCCTGCGCATCGCCGAGGCGCGGGAGAAGGAGATCGGCAAGGAGGCGGCGCGCGCCGATCACCTGCCGGTCGAACTGGTGATGCGCCTTTTGGCGGGCGAGCATCCGGTCCGCATCTGGCGCGAGCGGCGCGGCTTGTCGTCGCGGGCGTTGGCCGAGAAGGCGGGGATCGCGCGCAGCTATCTCGTCGAGATCGAAGGGCGGAAGAAGATCGGTTCGGTTGCGGCCTATCGCAGATTGGCGGCCGCGTTGGCGCTCGCGGTCGACGATTTGTTGCCGTCGGGAACGGAGTAATATCGGCGAGCCATTTGCTTGACTCGCGTGGCGACACCAAGCGGGCGGCGAATGCCCGTACAGTCCCGGTCCCTTGGTGACTCTTGGTGTCCTTGGTGCCTTGGTGGTGAACCTTCTTTCCTGCTCACCCCCGATGGGTCAGTTCATCGGCTCCCCGGTATAATCCCTCCCGCGCCGCCTCGTGGCGCGCCCGTAGCGCCTCGAGATCATGCGGCTCGGTCACCGTCGCCCAGGCGAGGTCGCCGATCATGCGCAGATGTAGGGCCAGCACGCGGCGTTGGTCCTCGTTGTGGACGTGCGGCCCCAGTTTGCCCAGGGATTCCAGCAGACGGGCCAGGATGTCGACACGGCCGCCGCTTGTTTGGCGGATCTGATTGAAGGCGGCGTCCAGCAGGCCGGCGAAATCCGAGGTGACGGCGATCACCCGCACCGTGTCGTCCTTGTCCCGCAAGACCCGCGCGCCCAGCGGCTGGGTCATCATCAAGGTCAGCGAAGAGGTCAGGCGATCGATCACCAGCATGGCGGTGAAGGGGTCGTTGATGCCGCCCGACAAGGCGCGCAAGGCGATCTCGACCAGTTGCCGCAGACCGAATTCCAAATCCTGGCGAGCGGTGCGAACGTCGCCCACCACCACGGCGCGGTCGATTCGCCGTGTCAGGCGCTTGGTCAGCGCGGCCGGCGGATGCACCGCGCCATGGATGCCGCCGGGCAGGACGTGGTTGCCGGGGCGGACGTCCAGCGTGATGGTGGCGCCCGCCGCCCTGGCGCAGGCCACCAAAGCCCAGTAATCGATCACCTGGATATAGCCGCCGTGGCACAGGCTGAAGGCGGCGCCCTCGCCGTCGGGGCGGTGTGGCTCGGCCTCCTCGGCGCTGGCGGCGCGCGGGCTGAGGCGCAGCATCGCGTCGTCCAACTCGTCGCCCACCCGATGAACGATGGTGTCAGCCACGATCGAGCGCGCCAGGTGGTGGACGAACAACAGCAGCGCCACCACGCAGCCGAGTGACAAAAGGCCCGCGATGTTGACCGCCAGATGCGGCACCTCGGCCTGCGGCATATCGCCGTCCAGGCCGCGCAGCAGCAGCAGCAGATAGCCGATGGTGGCGACGAACACGCCCAGGCCGATCTGGGTTCGCATGTCGCCGATGAACAGGCGGATCAGTCGCGGGCCGAGCTGGGTGGCGGCGACGCTCAGCACCACCATGGTGATCGATACCACCATGGCCAGCACGGTGATCATCGCCGACAGCAGGGTCGAGACCAGCGAGATCGCCTCGGTCCCGTCGCTGGGCCCCTCGAACGGGTTGGGCGAGACGCCGACCAGCGTCGCGGCCAGCAGGACCGCCGCCGCCAGCAGGACCAGGGGAACCAGCCACAGACTGTTGCTGATCTGCTCCCAGAGGGCGAGGAGGCGGCCGAGCATGGCTCCTGGAATGTTGCAGGCGCGAGCCTTCACATTGCCCCGAGCCGCCGTGGGATCAAGGGTGGCGGCGGGCTAGGCGACTTTACAAACGTTTCAACGGGCCGAGTGTACGCTGCATCGCGTTGCAAGATTGCAAGATTGCAGGTAAAGGAACATTGCAGTCTGCAAATCGGTATAGGACCATCCGCCCATCGGATTATCCCTTACGGAGGCGACCACGTGACCAAAGAGCTTTACGACATCGGCGAGATGCCGCCGCTCGGCGTGGTGCCGCCGAAGATGCACGCCTGGCTGATCCGCCCCGAGCGCTTTGGCGAGCCCAAGGACGCCTTCAAGCTGGAAGTGGTCGACACGCCGACCCTGGGCGATCTCGACGTGCTGGTCTATGTGATGGCGGCCGGCGTCAACTACAACAACGTCTGGGCCTGCCTGGGCACGCCGGTCAACGTGATCGGGGCGCGCAACAAGGCGGGCGAGCCCGAGCCGTTCCACATCGGCGGCTCGGACGCCTCGGGCATCGTCTACAAGGTCGGCCCCAAGGTCCGCAACGTGAAGGTCGGTGACGAGGTGGTCATGCACTGCGCCACCTACGACCCGGATTGCCCCCAGGTCGCGGCCGGCGAGGACCAGATGTTCTCGCCCAGCTTCCGCATCTGGGGCTATGAGACCAATTGGGGCAGCTTCGCGCAGTTCACGCGCGTCCAGTCGCATCAATGCGTGCCCAAGCCCAAGCACCTGACCTGGGAGGCCTCGGCCGCCTACATGCTGGTCGGCGCCACCGCCTATCGCATGCTGATGGGCTGGGGCGAGCACGCCCTGAAGAAGGACGACGCGGTGCTGATCTGGGGCGGGGCCGGCGGGCTTGGCTCGATGGCCATCCAGATCGCCCGCG
>JADGAL010000105.1:0-1008 GCA_015232025.1 Alphaproteobacteria bacterium | reverse complement strand
GCTGGGCGCCGTGCGGGTCGCCGTGGTGTCCAGCGACGACAAGGTCGACTACTGCAAAAGCCTGGGGGCGCGCGGCTGCATCAACCGCAACAAGTTCGATCATTGGGGCATGCTGCCGCATTGGAAGGACGGCGCGGGCTATTCCCGCTGGCTGAAGAGCGCGCGCGCCTTCGGGCAGGAGCTGTGGACGGCGCTGGGCGAGAAGCGCAATCCCCGCATCGTCTTCGAGCATCCCGGCGAGACCACCATCCCGACCTCGCTGTTCGTCTGCGACACCGGCGGCATGGTGGTGATTTGCGCCGGCACCACCGGCTACAACGCCACCGTCGATCTGCGCTATCTGTGGATGCGCCAGAAGCGGGTGCAGGGTTCGCATTTCGCCAATGATTCGCAGTGCGAGGGCTTCAACCGCATGGTCGAGCAGGGTTTGATCGATCCCTGCCTGTCGCGCGGCTTCACGGTCGACGAACTGCCGCTCGCCCATCAGCTCATGTTCGAGAACCGCCATCCCCACGGCAACATGTCGGTGCTGATCGGCGCCCGCGAGTTCGGGTTGGGCGTCAGTGGCGAGTCGCCGGTCCAGCTTGGCACGGCGCGCCTGTCGGCCAACGACGTCCACGACACGCCGCATCCGCAGCCCCTGTCGCTGCCGCTGGCCGATGTCGATCCGGCCCTGCCGACCCCCACGGTGCCCCCCCATGTCGCCAATGACGACGCGGTGGTGGCCGACATCATGCAGCGCGCGATCGTCTCGTGCGCGCCCGGTGACACGGTGGGCCAGGCCGCCCGCCTGATGCTGGCCCGCGACGTTCACGCGCTGGTGGTGATCGAAGGCGGCAAGCCGGTGGGCGTCATCTCGCACACCGACGTGGTGCTGGCCGGGCAGGGGCGCACGGCCCAGGCCTTGCAGGCGCTGCCGGTCAGCGGCGTGATGACCGAGGGCGTGCTGACCGTCGAGGCGTCGACCCCGCTGATCGAGGCGGTCAGTCTGATGTCGAGCCGGCGCAT
>JADGAL010000104.1 GCA_015232025.1 Alphaproteobacteria bacterium | reverse complement strand
GGCCGTTGGCCTTCTCGGCGCCTGCAGCACCAGCAACTACGACGTGGCCGGCATCTCGGCGATGAAGCCGGGCGGTGACGCCTTCACGCAGGCGCTGCACAAGCGTTATGTCGAACGCGCCAATTTCGAAGTCGGCGAAGTCGACTGGGACTCGGTCGACTTCTTCATCGATCGCGCCCGCATGGCCGCCGCGGGCACCGCCTCGCAGCCCCAGAAGCCCGCCGAACGTTCGTTGGCCAAGGACAAGGCCGGCGAGATCGAAGCCGGCCACCTCAAGCTGGTCGCCGCCCTGGGCACCGCCGCTCCGAAAGAGGCGCCGGACGCCTGCGCGCTGGCCCAGACCTGGCTCGAACATTGGATGGAGCAGCAAGAGGAAGGCCATCAGGCCGACCACATCGCCATGGCCCGCGACGGCTTCATGAAGGCGATTCCGGACTGCGTCGCCAAGGCGAAGCCGAAGATCGTCAAGACGTTCATCATCTATTTCGACTTCGACAAGAACGTTCTGACCCCGGCCTCCGAGAAGGTGATCACCGACGCGTCGATGGCGCAGAAGGAGATCAGCCCGCTCAACGTCTATGTCACCGGCCACACCGACACCGCCGGCACCAACCAGTACAACGACAAGCTGGCCGCCTCGCGGGCCGACGTCGTGTCGAAGGCGCTGAACGCCAAGGGCGTCGCCGCCAAGGTGCTGGACGTCAAGGCCGCTGGCGAGATGAAGCCCGCCGTCGCCACCGGCGACAACAAGGCCGAGGCGAAGAACCGCCGCGTCGAGATCTATTTCGAGAAGTGAGTCGACGACGCTGAAAAGGCCGGCCCTCGAAAGGGCCAGCCCCAACGGTGAGTGAAGGTGATTGTGACGCCCGTGCCCCTATCGGCTCCAATGCCGGTCTGGGTACGGGCGTCGTCTTTTTTGGTGGGGTGGTCGGTATCCCTCAATTCGCTGCTCACGAACAAGCTCCGTCGGGCTTGCGTTTTTACTCGTGTATACCGCTCCCCGATTAGACCGGCACAGGTGTGCAATCTTTAGGGGAGAATGGTGTGATGCGGCGGATGGGTCGCATCCGCCGTCTCCGGCCGCAAAACCTAACATCCTGTTGATCGACCATCGTTCCGCGCAATGATATAGTCGCCAACTCACAGCACTGGCGGTATCGCGCATGAATGCCCCACGGCCACAGCCCTTCCTTGAGGTCCGGGTGGAAGACACTGCCGGACTGCCCACGCTGCTTGGCCTATGCGCCGGGTACGAGCTTGGGCAGTGGCGATCGACGCAGTTCGCCAAGTACCTGATCCGGCACCTGATCGAGTTCATCTACCCCGTCGAAGAGTGGGGCGCCGTCACCTCCGCAACGGGTGTCGAGATGACTGCCCGGGCGGCCGAGGCTGTCTACAAGACGCAGAAGTACGAGAACCGTGGCGAGATCGGCGAACTGATCCTGTTCGCCGTCCTGCGGGCGCACTATGGCTCGTTGCCGGTGGTGTCGAAGTTCTTCTTTAAGTCGGCGGCCAATGACACGGTGAAGGGCTTCGACGCCGTGCACTTCATCGTCGGCCAGCAGCGCCTGGAGCTTTGGCTAGGCGAGGTCAAGTTCTACTCCAACGCGGCCACTGCGATACGCG
Source organism: Alphaproteobacteria bacterium (assembly GCA_015232025.1). Lineage (GTDB taxonomy): Bacteria > Pseudomonadota > Alphaproteobacteria > Rhodospirillales > Magnetospirillaceae > JADFZP01. Next base: position 8,506 of record JADGAL010000104.1, on the reverse strand, counting down.
ATGTGGTCAAAGAACTCGGCGTCCATCTTGAGGCAGACTACCTGCGTGAGGAGTTCACCTGGATCGGCAACAAGATGCGCGCTGATGGCGCCCGCTATGAGGAGATCCGGCGCCTGCTTGACGACAAGACCTCGCTCGACCAAGTTTTCCCGGTACTGCACATCCCGGTGCTGATTACGTATGAAAGCCAAGCCATCAAGAATCACGATATCGCCGACGACGCTTACAAGGCGGCTATCGAGGCCGAGTTGCGCCGCCACTTCGAATCCTTCCGAGACCGCTGCGCTGTCCAGCGCGTGGCGGTCCACCTAATCCTGGTGCCGTTGTGCAGCAAGCGCGCCTTGCAGGACGCCTTTGACCACCGGCTTCGAGCCGCCCAGGACCTGTAGGAGACGGCCGATGAAACCCGACGAACTCCGCCTGACCCTGGGCGACCGAGGCAAGATCCAGCAGGACCCGTTCAGCGTGGCCCGCATGATCGCGGATGTCTGCAACGTCGATCCCGACGCCCCGCTCGCTAGGGAAATGGTGATCCGCGCCCTCGACCATGCTGATCTGTTCGCGCGCCTGGACGGGTTGCTGGACGCGCTTGCTCGCCACGTTGGCCTGTTTCCCTACGCGGCGCCCGAAAAGCTCGGCCTGCGCGACCGGTTGGCATGGGAAGCGCACCGGCCGCTCGATCTACAACTCGACGGCAAGGACATTGTCTTTCACCGCGAACAGGCCGACGTCTATCGCGGTCTGATGGACGGCCAGAGTTTCGTCCTCAGCGCGCCGACGTCCTTCGGCAAGTCCCTGGTGATCGATGCCTTGATCGCGTCGGGGCGGTATCGGAACATCGTAATCATCGTGCCGACCATCGCGTTGATCGACGAGACCCGCCGTAGGCTAGGCCGCTTCCGCGACAAATACAAACTGATCACCCACCCGGGCCAGGCTCCTGCGGAGTCGAATATCCTCATCGTCACCCAAGAACGGGCCATCGACCGCGACGACATCAAAGAGATCGATCTGCTGGTGATCGACGAGTTCTACAAGCTGGATCCGGCGTCGGACGAGGAGCGTGATCGTGCATCGGCGCTGAACCATGCCTTATACAAGCTGAGTCGCATCGCCAAGCAGATTTACCTTCTGGGGCCGAACATAAACGACATCCCCAAAGGATTCGGAGCCCGGTTCAAGTGCCAGTTTAAGCGCACTGACTTCAACACGGTGGTCTCCGAGGTTCGGCGCCTGATGCCCAAGCCGAACCGCGAAGAGGCATTCGTCAAGCTCTGCCGCTCCTTAGACGAGCCGACCCTGGTCTATTGCAAGTCGCCCAAGCAGGCGAACGACATCATGCGCTTGCTGGTCAGGCAGAACGTCACCGCCGAAGTGCCGGAGTTGGCACGGGCGGCAGATTGGGTCGCCGCCACCTATCATCCGCAATGGTCGCTGGGAGCCGCCCTGCGGCGGGGCATCGGCATCCACCACGGGCGCTTGCCACGCTCCCTGGCCCAACTTATGGTTTCCTTGTTTAATGACCGCCACCTGCGCTTCCTGATCTGCACCTCGTCGCTGATTGAGGGCGTGAACACCTCGGCCAAAAACGTGGTCATCTACGAGAGTAAGATCGGCGTTCCCCGGCTCGACTACTTCACCTTCAAGAACATTCTGGGCCGGGCGGGACGCATGCGGCGCCATTTCATCGGCAAGGTTTACACCTTCGACGAGCCTCCAGCCGAGGAACTGGATTTTGTTGATATCCCGGTGTTCACCCAGGGCGATGACACGTCGCTCGGCCTGTTGGTCCAGATCGACGAGGAAGACCTGCGCCCCGACGCCGGTGAACGCCTGACTGCGATTCGTCAGCAAGATGTCCTGTCGATGGCGACAATCAAAGTTAACGCCCATGTCGACCCCGAGGACCAGATTGCACTGGCACGGGAGCTTACTCAGCGTTGGCGGACCCATTTCCCACTTCTGTCCTGGTACGGGCCATATCCGACCTGGGAAAACCTGAAGGCCGTTTGCGTGCTGATCTACAAGTTCTTCGTCAAAAGGCCGCGGCAGGGAATATTCACGGGGCCGCAACTGGCATTTCGCTTGATGAAGTTGCGGGCCTGCGGTTCGACGGCCGCCTTCGTGCGTGAGATCATGGAGAACGACAAGTACATCACCACCGCCGACGAGGCCGTGGAGAGCGGCATGGAGTTTATCCGCAACTGGGCTGGATTCACCTTCCCCCGATATCTCAACGCGCTCGACCGCATCCAGGCCGAGGTCTTCGGGCGCAGTGGTCTGAGACCCGGCAACTACGCCGCCTATGCGGCCGAGGTCGAGTCCTTGTTCATGCCCGGTGAGATCCCCGCATTGGAGGAATACGGCTTGCCTACAGAGGTCGGCCGCAAGATTCAAGGCCGCTTAATCGTTGGCCAAGGTCTCGACGCGGCCCTGATGTCACTCCAGCGGGCTGACCTTGGTGGACTTCCACTGTCCCTGTTCGAGTTGGAAGTGATCGAGCGCTGTCGAGTGGATCTGTGATGGATCGGGGTTCGGCCCTGACGATGACCCGCCAAAGAAATGCCTAAGCCGCAGGAACGCCAGGGAACCTGCGGCTTCGGCATTCAGAAGGGGCTATACTCCTTTAGACCTCAACGTAGGGCTGGCTCGCTGGGGCGCCGGCTTTTTTTATGCGCGCCCCGGTATTATGGTAGGACCAGAACGAACGAGGGAGGAAGAAGATGCCCAACGGTTTCAAGGCCCTGTTGCTGACCGAGGCGGATGGCAAGGTTCACGCCGCGATCGAGGAACTTGACGACCGGGCGTTGCCTCCGGGCGACGTCACGGTGCGGGTCAGCCACTCCACCCTGAACTACAAGGATGGCCTGATCCTGAACGGGCTGGGCCGGCTGGTGCGGACCTATCCGCACGTTCCCGGCGTCGATTTCGTGGGCGAGGTGGAACGCTCGGACTCGCCGGCCTGGCGGCCGGGCGATCGGGTGATCGTCACCGGCTGGCGGGTGGGGGAACTGCATTGGGGCGGCTATGCCGGCAAGGCGCGGGTCAAAAGCGACTGGCTGGTGCCGCTGCCGCGTGGTTTGACGCCGGAGCGAGCCATGGCGATCGGCACGGCGGGCTTCACCTCGATGCTGGCGATCATGGCGCTCGAGGAGCACGGGCTGTCCCCGGCCGGCGGCGAGGTGGTGGTGACCGGCGCGGCGGGCGGGCTGGGCGGCATCGCCGTGGCGGTGCTGGCCAAGCTGGGCTACAAGGTCGCCGCCGTGACCGGCCGGGCCGCCGAGGCCGACTATCTCGGCACGCTGGGCGCCGCTTCGGTGCTCGACCGCGCCGAACTGGCCGACGGCCCGAAAAAGCCGATGCTGGGCGAACGCTGGGCCGGCGCGGTGGACGCGGTGGGCGGCAAGGTGCTGGCCGCCGTGGTGGCGCAACTGCGCCAGCGGGCCTCGGTGGCGGTGTGCGGCAACGCCGGCGGCATCGAGGTGCCGACCACCGTGCTACCCTTCATCCTGCGCGGCGTCAACATGCTGGGCATCGATTCGGTGCTGTGCCCGGTGCCGCGCCGCATGGCCGCCTGGGAACGGCTGGCCCGCGATCTGCCGATGGATTTGCTCGATTCGATGACCACGCGGGCCTCTCTGGAAGACCTGCCGACGCTCGGCAAGCGCATCCTCGAAGGCGGGGTGCGCGGGCGGGTGGTCATCGAACTGTGAGTCGCCTCACTGGCCCCTTCGACCCTTCGCCGTCATGCCCGTGCTTGACACGGGCATCCCGCGTGGATGGCCGGATCAAGTCCGGCCATGACGAGTGGAGAGGAGGCACCGACCCTTCGCCGTCATGCCCGTGCTTGACACGGGCATCCCGCGTGGATGGCCGGATCAAGTCCGGCCATGACGAGTGGAGAGGATGCCGACCCGCTTGACACGGGCATCCCGCGTGGATGGCCGGATCAAGTCCGGCCAAGACGAGTGGAGAGGATGCTTGCGGTCACGCCGTCGCCGGACTGGCCGAGGTTGGGAACATCAAGGTCCAGTTGGTCCCGTGGTCGGACTGGACGTTCACGGTGCCCCCGACCTGCTTCGCGAGGCGACGGACCAGACCCAGGCCGTGGCGTTTGCTTTCGGGGGCCTCGTGGAAGCCCACTCCGTCGTCGGAGACCGTGAGGGTGGCGCGGCCACCCTCGCGGGCGAGGTCCAACGAAATCGAAATCGTGCCCTTGCCCTCGGCGAAAGCGTGCCGGTAGGCGTTGGATACCAACTCGGCGACGACGATTCCCAAAGCGGTCACCGCGTCCAGGTCGAGAATGATCTCGTCCACGCGGCAGACCACGCCGACATCCGGGAACTGCCCGCGTTGCAAATCCTGAAGGCTGAGGCACAGCGATTTCAGATATTTGCCGAAGTCTATGGACCGACTCATCTCGCTGCCGAGCAAGTGATCGTAAACCTGCGCCAACGTCATGACCCGGCGCGCGATGGCGCCGATGCCTTCTTTCGCCGGACCGTCCTCGGACTGCGCGAGCTGCCTGCTTAACATGCCGAGGACGAGTTGCAGATTGTTCCGAACGCGGTGTTGCAGCTCCTCCGCCAGAATCTTCTTTTCTTCCAAGAGATTGTCCTTCTCCGCCACCAGAGCCTTCATTTGCTCGATGGTGGCGTGAAGAACGGCCGTGCGGCGCGAGGTGGCGACCGCCTCGGTGAGGACGTTGGTGAAGCCGGTCAGGAAATCCACGTCGTGATGGTCGTAGGTGTGTTGGCGCGGGCTGTCGATTTCCAGCACCCCATAGGCCGTGCCGTTGCCTTTGATGATGACGTCGATGGTCGAAACGATGCCGTGATCCGCATAGAAGGACGGCAGTCGCAATCCCACTTCGTCGGCCAGCACTTCGCAGATCACCGGCTTTCCCGTCACGAAGGCGCGCCCTTGCGGCGAACTGACATCCGCCTTCGAGATGACCTGGCCGACCACGTCGGGGTTCCAGCCGACGCCGGCCTCGACGAGCAGATCGTCGGTTTCGGGGCGATAGCGGCAGACCTTGCAAAAGGGAACGCCCAAGGACTGCGCGCAAACCCGCGCCGCCTCGGTCATGATGGTCAGCAGGTTCGACTCGCGATAGGCGAATGTGCCGAAATTGGCCAGCGCCGATTGCTGGCGAAGCAACTTTTCGACATCCCTGAGGTCATGCGGCGCCATGTCCCACTTCCCTTGGTAAGGACCTTGATCCGGCTTTCCGAAGAAGCTGGAAATTGCGGGGAAAGGGCGCGGACGTGGTCCCCGTCCCGACAACTTCGCTGACGATCCTCAATGCCCGCACGATGTCGTCGGGAAGGTAGGGTTTGGTGATGCAGGCCTCGCCATCCGACGCGGTGAGCACGACGTGACCCGCATTGCCGGTCGCATAAAGGATTCCCAGCTTCTCGCGGCTGTCGATTTGCGCCGCGACATCCGTCCCGATCCCGCCTGCGGCCAGCCTGACGTCGATCACGGCCAGATCTGGATGGAGTCGATTGCAGAGATCGACCGCTTCGGTGACGGTGCTCGCCAACCCGCACACATCGTAGCCGGCGGTGACAAGAACTTCCTCAAGCAGATCGGCGATCAAGAGATCGTCCTCCGCGATGATGACTTTTTGCAACATGTCCTCCACATGATGCCCCCCCGAGCACGGTTCGGGACAACGACATGTGTAGCAAAATGTGGAATAGAGGCGAAACGAATCAAGTAAAATTGCGCAGTATTGCGAAGGTGTTACTCGTAATCCATCGAGAACTTCCGCGCGTTCCGCCCTACTCTAATCCCCCTGTCCCTCGGTCTTGATGTGCATGATGTGGCCGCAGTGCTTGCAATGCACGGCGTCCAGGTCGTGGCGGGTAAGGCCGCACTGGGGGCATTCGCAAAAGACCTTGGCCGGCCGGAACATCGCCTGGGCGAAGCGCACGAACAGCCCGACCCCGACCACCATGATCATGATGGCGAGCAGGCGCCCATGCTGGCCGACCAGGGTGATGTCGCCGAACCCGGTGGTGGTCAGCGTGGTGACGGTGAAGTAAACGGCGTCTATGTAATTCTCGATGGATTTGTTGATGCCCACCTGATCGACATAGACCAGCGCCGAGACGATGAACACGAAGACCAGCAGCGTGGTGGCCGACTCGATCCGCTCGTGGTTTCGCGCGACCCAGGGATTGGCGGCGCGGATCTGCCGCAGCACGGCGTAGCTGCGCAGCAGGCGAAAGGCCCGCATGATCCGCAGGAAGCCGTAGCCGCCGGCCACCAGCGGCGCGAACATGGTCAGAATGACCACCACGTCGATCAGCGTCCACAGCGAGACGACGAAGCGCCTGAGGTCGCGGGCGATCCAGGCGCGGAAGCCGAGATCCAAGGCCAGCACCGAGCCGATGGCGTAATCCGTCCAGCGGATCCAGTCCTCCATCGCCATGAAGGTGGTGACCAGGAAGAACGCCACCGTGGCGAGGTCGAACACGATCAGCGCGTTGCGGAAGCCCGTATGCGCCTCGTACAGAAACTTGACGCGGTTGCGCAGGCCGTGGATGCGCCGAAGCCTGTCGGTGTCGGAGAGATGGGCTGTCATGCCCATTACATAGCCCAATCGGGGGGCGCCTGGAAGGCGTCACCCGACGCGCCGAAATGGTCCCCGTCCGGGGAATGGATCGGCCCAGGCGATCGGGCCATCTGGTCTTTATGCGGTTCTGGGCTTCCTTTCTATCCTTCCTGTGCCTGGGCGGTTGCGGCCGGATCGAAGACACCGTGCCGCCGCCGCCCCTTTTTTGCTACGACTCGCTGGGCGATCCAACCTGCTACACCGATCCGCTGCCCGGCGCGCAGGCCATGTTGCTGGGCGATCCGGGATGGCCGGGACCGTCGCCCTATCTCGAGTTGCCGGCGGCGCCGGGGCCGATCATCGATCGCGAATGACGCGGCTTCGCTCGGACGGCTTGAGGACGGTCTGAGGCGCGGCCGCCTCGATGCGCTCGGCCAGCCGGCCGAAGGCTCCGCTCACCGCCGAGCCGAGCGGCATCGCCGAAGTGCCGACCGCCACCGCGATCAGCAGCCCGATCAGGGCGTAGCCGACGCCCGTTCGCCCTTCTTCATCTGCCAGCAGCCTATGCTCGCGCACGGGGCGCCCCCTTGGGAGTTGTCGCCTATTCCAAAGAAGATGGCATGGCGGCGACCGGGCTTCGCGTGGACGGAAGGGGAGGCGGGCGGCGATTTCGAGGTAGGATCATTCACCGATCAGGTGCAAGGCGATGTCGCGGCGGTGCGGCGCGTCGCGGTGCTCGAACAGGAAGACGCCTTGCCAGGTGCCCAGTCCCGGTCGCCCGGCCTCGACCGGGATCGACAGGCTGGCATTGGTCAGGGCGGCGCGGATATGGGCCGGCATGTCGTCCGGCCCCTCGTCGCCGGGCGAGGTCCTCTGGCTGCGAGACCATCTTGGCGACGACGGCACCGCGAAGGATCTGGCGTCGCTTTACGAGCGCGCGATCCACGACCCCGATGCGCGCGAGGAATTCGACACGGCGCTTCTGCGCTTCCGCGACTCGGACGCCTATACCGAGGTGCTGATGCGCATGTTCAGCGCGTAAACCCTAGACCATCAGGTCGGCCCATGCCGTCTCGAAGACGTGGGCCGACTGATAGGCGTGGCCATCGAAGGCGGGCGCGAGCAAGCGGAAATCGCCATCGCCCACGGCGATCTCGATCAGGGTCTCGCAGGCCCTGACCCGCATCGGCGTCCGGCCCACCACCTCGCGCAGGGCCTCGAAGGCGTGGGCCAACACCAAAGCCCTGGCCCGGAACGGCGCGCCGGCCGGAAAGCGCAGCAGGGTCGCCCTTCCGGAAAGGCGCTTGGCGTCGCCGCGGTCGCCCATCGTCCAACGCTCGCCGTCGCAGGCCAGACTCCACAGCCCCGAGCGGGCGCGGGCCAACTCGACGATCTCCTCCTGCTCGCCGGGGGTCAGGCCGAATTCCCAACACCACTCCGCCTCGCGGAGCCCAAGCGGCGACGGCGTGCGGCCCGAGGGCTGGTGCAGATAGGCGCGGCCCTTGTCGCCGAAGCGCAGCAGGCAGGCGGGCGCGAAGGCGGTGTCCTCGACCGCGGGACTCTCGTCCAGCCAGCGCGAATCGACGTTCAACGGGTCGGCGGGCGAAAGCGTCTCGATCAGGCGCGCTTGGTTCTCGGCGATCACCAGCGGCCGGTCGATGGGCAGGAAGGGCAGCGCCGGCAGGTCGGCCGCGCCGAAAAACGGCGGCGCGCCGTCGGCGGCGGCGGTGAACAGGTGGACCCGGCAGCCATTGGCGCCGTTGCGCAGCACCATCATGCGGTGATCGGCGTGATTGGCCGGAACGGCGCGGCGCAGGCGGGCCGCCCGCGACAAGGCGATCAGGCCGGCGAAGGCGCCCTGGGCCGAGGCGGACGGAACCGGCTCGGGCACGGCCTCGGCGCGCGGCGCCCAGCGATCGGCCAGCCGCCGCACGAAACGCTCGG
>JADGAL010000103.1:8006-10145 GCA_015232025.1 Alphaproteobacteria bacterium | reverse complement strand
GGCCTCGGGCGGCGGAGTCGAGGCGCGCGCCAGCATGGCCAGGGCCTCGGCCGGCGGCGCCAGGGCGCGGCGCCAGGACTCCAGGCGTTCCAGGGTGTCGGCCAGCTTGCGCGGGTGACGCAGCGGCCCGACGCCGGGGCGCTGGTGCAGACGCTCGAGCATCTCCATCGCCACGTCGATATAGCGCGCGGCGCTTGGCGCCTTGTGATCATAGACCACGACCGGCAGGCCGTGGAAAGCCGCCTCCTCGACGGTCGAGTCCGGCGGGATGACGGCGCGCAGCAGCGCCTCGCCGAAATTCTGGCGGATGCGCTCGGTCATCACCGTGGAAACCGGGTCGTCGGTGTCGGCGCCGATCAGCAGCACGGCGCCGCCCGAACCAAGCGAGCGCTTCAACTGGGTCAGGGTGGTCCAGGTGCCCGACAGGCCCTCGGCGGCCGAGGGGGTGGGCGCCACCGGGATCAGCGCCATGTCGGCGGCGGCCATCGCCATCACGCTGGCCGCGCCGAGATAGGGCGGGCAGTCGAAGATCGCGAAGTCGGGCGAACCGTCGGGGGTGCCCAGCCGCTCGCGCAGGGATTCCGAGGTGCGGCGCAGGCTGCCCGCGTCGATGTCGGCCAGCGCCAGGGTCGGCGTGGCGGGAACCAGGGCCAGCCCCTCGAACGGCGTCCGCACGCCGACGTCAAGCAGCGTCGCGTCGCCCAGGACCAGGTCGAACGAGCCCCGAGCGGCCTCGACCTGACGCATGGCGCGCGTCGCGTCTCCTTGCGGGTCCAGATCGACCAGCACGGTGTCGTAGCCGAAGGCGGCCAGCGTGACCGCCAGATTGGCGGCGGTGGTGCTTTTGGCCACCCCGCCCTTGCGATTGCACACGACGACGATGACGGGCCGCGCGGGTGCCCCCACCTCGGCCGTCGCCAATGACTCGCCCACCGAATTTCCGTCCATGCGCTGCTCCCCCGCGCCCGCATGATACGGGGATGTGACGTTCAAGCCAAGCGGCAGAACGCGCAAGAAATCGTCAGGCCGCCGCCGGGTTCGCCGCGTCCCATTCGCGGTGGTAGTCGATCAGGCGCCGCACCTCGTCCGACGAGCCGAGGATCACCGGCACCCGCTGATGCAGGCCCTGGGGCTCGACCTCCATGATGCGGCGGCGCCCCGTCGAGGCCATGCCGCCGGCCTGCTCGACGATCATCGCCATCGGGTTGCCCTCGTACAGCAGGCGCAGCTTTCCACCCTTGCCGGCCAGTTCGGAATCGGTCGGATACAGGAACACGCCGCCCCGGATCAGGATGCGGTGGACCTCGGCGACCATCGAGGCGACCCAGCGCATGTTGAACTTCTTGGCCCGCGGGCCAAGCGCGCCGGCCGTGCATTCCTCGACATAGCGGCGCACCGGCGGCTCCCACAGCGGCTCGCGCGAGGCGTTGATGGCGAATTCGTCGGTCGCGGCGGGGATGCGTAGATTGGGATGGGTCAGCACGAACTCGCCCACCGCGTGGTCCAGGGTGAAGCCGTTCACCCCCTGGCCGGTGGTCAGCACCATCATCGTCGACGAGCCGTACAGCGCGTATCCGGCGCAGACCTGGCGCGCGCCGGGCTGCAAAAAGTCGGCGGCGGTCGGGTGCTCGACGCCCTCGGGGCAGCGCAGGATCGAGAAGATGGTGCCCACCGAGATGTTGACGTCGATGTTGGACGAGCCGTCGAGGGGATCGAACACCAGCAGGTAATGGCCGCGCGGATAGCCCTCGGGGATGGGATGGACGTCCTCCATCTCCTCGGAGGCCATGGCGGCGAAGTGGCCGCCCACCACGCTGGCGCGCAGCATGATCTCGTTGGACAGCACGTCCAGCTTCTTCTGCACCTCGCCCTGGACGTTCTCGGTGTCGGCGATGCCCTGCACGCCGACCAGGGCGCCGCGGTTCACCTGGCTGCCGATCATCTTGCAGGCGGTGACCACGTCGGCCAGCAGCGAGGTGAAGGCGCCCGTTCCGCCGATCCGCCGCTGCTCGTCGATGATGAAATGGGTGATGGTCGGGCGTGTATGCGGCATCCGTTCCCCCTGGGCAAGTGCGGACCCGACTTATCCGATCCCCCCCGTTTTTGCAATGCGCCACCACCTTTTCGGAGGGGAAAAAA
>JADGAL010000103.1:0-7848 GCA_015232025.1 Alphaproteobacteria bacterium | reverse complement strand
GCGGACCAGGCTGACCTTTCTGCACGTCAACGACGTCTACGAGATCGAGCCGCGCGACGGCTGGGGCGGATTCGCCGGGCTGATGACCCTGTTGGAGCGCGAGCGCGCCCAGGCCGAGTGGTCGATCACCACCTTCGGCGGCGATCTGTTGTCGCCTTCGCTGATGTCGACCGTCACGCGGGGCGCCCACATGATGGGGCTGCTGGGCGACATGCGCTTCGATCTGGCGGTGCCCGGCAATCACGAATTCGATTTCGGACCCGAGGTGTTGGCCGCCCGGCTGGCCGAGTCGCGCTTTCCCTGGATCGTCGCCAATCTGGCCCGGCGTGGCGACGGCCAGCCCTTCGCCGGCATGGCGCCGACCGCGATGCGTCAGGCGGGGCCGTTCATGGTGGGCTTCGTCGGGCTGATCACCCCCGAGACGGCCGACCAGCCGGCGGTGGGCGACGGGCTGACCTTCTCGGACCCGCTCGACGCCGCCCGGACCGCCGTCGCCGCGCTGCGCTCGGCCGGCGCCGACGTGGTGGTGGCGCTGACCCATCTCGATCTCGAACAGGACCGCGCCCTGGTTCGCGCGGTGCCCGGCATCGATTTGGTGCTGGGCGGTCACGACCACGCGCCGGCCAGCGTCGACGAGGGCCACGGCCTGATCGTCAAGGCCGGCCAGGACGCGCGCTGGCTGACGGTGGTCGAGCTGGCGATCGAGCGCAAGGACACCCCCAAGGGCCCCAGCGTCGAGGTGGTTCCCTCGTGGCGGATGATCGCCAATCACCGCGTCACGCCGCATCCCGAGCTGGCCCTGGCGGTGGCGGCGCAAGCGGCGGTGCTCGATGCCGAACTGGGCACGCGGATCGGCGTCACCGCCACCGACCTGGACAGCTTGGAGTCCAATGTGCGGACGCGCGAGACCAGCTTCGGCAATCTGATCACCGACGCGATGCGCGAGGCGACCGGCGCCGACGCCGCCATCCTCAATGGCGGCTCGATACGCGGCGACCGGCTGCTGCCGGCCGGAACCGCGCTGACCCGCCGCGACGTGCTGGCCGAACTGCCCTTCGCCAACGTCTCGGTGGTGGCCTCGCTGAAGGGGCACGAATTGCGCGCGGCGCTCGAGCATGGGCTTTCGGCGGTCGAGACGGCGGCCGGCCGCTTTCCGCAGGTGTCGGGTCTGGTCATCGCCTGGGACCCGGCGGCGCCGGCCGGCGCGCGGCTGCGCTCGGTGCTGGTCGGCGGACGGCCGCTGGACGACCAGACCGACTATCGCGTCGCGACCACCGATTTCCTGACCCAGGGGGGCGACGGATACGCGATGCTGACCAAGGCGCCGCTGCTCGTCGACCAGTCGGACGCCCGGCTGATCACCGCCCTGGTCATCGACCACATCGCGCGGCGCGGCGAAGTGGCGCCGGTCGCCGAGGGGCGGATCGAGCCGTTGCGGTAGGCCCGTCCTCCACGTTTTCGCGTCACGCAGACGTGATCGGCGATCACGGATGCGTCATTGGCGACCATACCGCCCGCTCGCCACCTGACGAGTCCCACAAGGACTGGAACAGGAGGCACTGATGAAGAGATCGGCTTTCATCGCCCTGGTCGTCGCGGCGGGCGGCATGGGCGCCGGCGCGGCTTCGGCCGATGATTGGTCCCCTCGGCCGGGGTCTCGCTATTTCGACGAGGGCGTCTACGTCGATCGGGTGGACTTGGCGACGCGCTCGACGCAGCCCACCAGGGACACCCGCGCCGAGCGGGCGCCGGGACCCCCGGTCGCCACCATGACGGTCACCCAGACCAAGCGCGGCCTCGAATTCTACGATGAGGGCGGCTACCGCGAAGCCTATCCGTTCGCGCAGCCCAGCTTCCGTTGAATCGGACGCCCCGCCCCGGAAAAAGGGGCGGGGCGGCGCCTTGCGGCCGCGCCGGTCACCTCTTGCGCGGCTCGCCGGTCTCTTGGGAGACCTCTTCGATCACCTCGCCGGCGGCTTCGTCGCCGGCCCGCGCCAGATCGGCGATGGCCACGATTCCGACCAGCCTCTTGTCGCGATTGAGCACGGGCAAACGGCGGACCTGATGCTCGGCCATCACCCGCGACGCCTCTTCGACCGACTGGTCCTCGAAGCAGTAGAAGACTTTCTCGCTCATCACGTCGCGCACCCGGCATTCGCTGGGCGCGCGGTCCATGGCGACGGCGCGCAACACGATGTCGCGGTCGGTGACCATGCCCACCAGGCGGTCGTTCTCGCCCACCGGCAAGGCCCCGATATCCTCGTCGCGCATCCGCTTGGCGACCTCGCCGACCGGCATGTCCGGATCGATCACCTCGACCGAACGGGTCATCACTTGACTGATCTGCATGGCGGTTCCATCCCTCGTTGTTTGGCGGCCACTCCTGCCAACAGCCGCCACCGCGACGGGTTCCATCGAGGCGGCCATACGAAAATGCTTTACGCGGGGCCGCTCTCCTTTTATTTGGATGGGCCGTGGACAGGTGGCCGAGCGGTTGAAGGCGCCCGCCTGGAAAGTGGGTAGACGGTGTGAGCCGTCTCGCGGGTTCGAATCCCGCCCTGTCCGCCATTTTATGCCGAGAAATCGCCGGAAATCCGCCGTTTTCTCCAACGGTCGGTCCATCCGATCGCCGCCATGTACGACGCCGGAAAGGTCACGGGCGGCCGCTATCGGTGGGCCTGCGCCTTCTGCCTGTCCCGGGGCAGGCTCGCCTACATGACCTGATCGGGGGACCATGACGAAGACGCCGCGAAGCCATCGCATGACGCTGAGGGACCGCGACGAGGTGATCGCGGCCGCCCTGGCCCATGTCGCCCGAGTCGACAAGTTGCCCGTCAACCAGACCCGCCGCGACGCCCCCATGGACGGGGTGATCGTCCGGCCGCCGAAGCCCGATGACGAGTAGCCGTCAGCGAGAACGCAGAGGGAGCATCGGGCGCCACCCAGAGGACGGCCGGCCGGTTCCGCGGCCGAGGGCGTCCGCCGCGTGAAAGCGTTCGGACTTGCGGTGCTGATCGCCGCGCGCTCACGCCGTCGTCGCCACCTCCTCCTCGCGTCCCAGGGTGCAGATCGCGCGGGCGTCGTCCAGCTTCAGCACGATGCTCTCGGTCAGGTGCATGTGGGCGTGGACGCCGTCCTGGTGGGAGTAGCCGGCGCGCAGATCCTCGCCGATCACCAGCTTGCCGGCGCGGGGGTCGATCACGGCGGCGCCGTCGATGTGGATTTTGTGGATGCCCAGCGTGCACAGGCGCGACAGGTGCTCGACTTGCAGCATGTCGCTGTGCTCGTAGCGGCGGAACAGGCTGTTGTACAGCGCGGCCGAGGCGACCAGGGCGTAGGGGCCGGGATAGCCGGCCTGATCCAGCGCGGTCACCGCGCCCAGCACGTCGGCCAGCGCCCGATCCATGTCGCTCCAGTCGCCCAGCCGGCGGTGGGTGCGGCCGGGGGCGGTCAGCAGGCCGGCCAGATGGAAGGCGGGCTGGCCCAGATAGATCATCTCCTCCTCGCGCCTGGCCACCGCCTCGGCGGCGTCCTCGACGGCGCGCAGGTCGAGCGGCTGGCCCTGCTCGGCGGCGGCCAGGCGGCGCAGGCTCAACTGGAAGCTCTTGCGCAGCAGCGGCACCGACAGCGCCACGCCCATCACCGCGCCGGCCTCCTCGGGGGCGGGTTGGCGGCACAGACCGTCATTGCCGACCTCGACGGTGGTCAGGCCCAGGCCGAAGGGGCCTTCGACGTCGAGGAAGCGGCGCGCCGTGATCAGCGGCCGCGCCGCCCGCACGGCGGCCTCGTCGATCGCGTCCCACAACGAGGCGTCGAAGGGCGCCGCGTGGCGCGCCAGCGGGTCCATCACGGGGCCTCCTTCATGGAGCCGATGGTAAAGCCGCGCGGCGCGGCCGGTCTTGATGGGGCGGGGGCGGGGGCGGGGGCTTCGTCCTCGTCGACGACGATCGCGCCTTCGGTGAACAGCCGCGCCCGCAATTCCCGGTCGAACACCGGGCTGTGGCGACGCAGCCATTCCAGCAGCATGGCGGCGTGTTCGACCTCTTCCCGCATGTTGTGGAGCAGGATCTCCTTCAGCGCCGGGTCGTCGCAGTCGTCGGCCCGCTGCCGGTACCAGTCCACGGCGTCCAGTTCCTCCATCAGCGAGACGATCGCCTGATGGGCGTCGATGGTCTCGCGGCTCAGGCGGTCGCGCGGCGCGTGAAGGCTTTCGCTGCTCATGGCTCCCCCGTCGGGATGGTCCCGCCGGGGATGTGGGGAAGCGCCGCCCGCGTGGCAACGCCCCCTCGCGGGTATGGTATCAGCCGGCCAGGGCGGCCTTGCGGGCCTCGACCACCTTCTCGGCCGACTTGCCGGTGAACTCCTGCAAATGGTCGAAGCGCCACGAGAAGGTTCCCACGCCCATGGTCAGCGAGCGCAGTTCGATGATCAAATCGTGCATCTCGGCCTGGGGCAGCCAGGCGCTGACCGAATCCCAGCCCTTCCAGTTCTCCTTGGCCTCGTAGCCCAGGATCTGGCCGCGCCGGCCCGAGATCACCCGCTGCGCCTTCGAGGTGTATTCGTTGGGCACCGAGACCTCGACCTGGATGATCGGCTCCAGCAGCACCGGCTCGCATTTCGGCAGGCCCTCGGCCATCGCGACGCGGGCGGCGGTCTTGAAGGCCATGTCCGAGCTGTCGACCGCGTGATAGCTGCCATTGGTCAGCGTCACCGCCAGATCGACCACCGGGAAGCCCAGCGCGCCCTGGGCCAGGAACTCGCGCGCGCCCTCCTCGACCGAGGGGATGAATTGGCGCGGCACCACCCCGCCCACGATCTTGTCGTGGAAGGCGAAGCCCTCGCCGCGCGGCAGCGGCGCGATGTCGATGTGGACGTCGCCGAACTGGCCGTGACCGCCGGTCTGGCGCTTGTGGCGGCCATGCACGCTGGCCGCCTTGCGGATCGTCTCGCGATAGGGCACCTGGGGCCGCTGGGTGACGACCTCGACGTTGAAGCGGCTCTTCAGCCGATCGATGGCGACCTGGAGATGGATGTCGCCCTGGCCCCACAGGATCATCTCGCCGGTCTCGGCGCTGTGTTCGAGGGTCAGCGAGGGGTCTTCCTCGGACAGCTTGGTCAGGGCGCCCGACAGCTTGACGTCATCGCCCTTGCGCACCGCCTGCAAAGACAGCGAGAACAGGCGCGGCAGCGGTTGCGGCCACGGCGCCCAGCTTTCCCGCGCGTCGCCCAGCATCCCGCCGGTCGCCACGTCGTCCAGCCGCGCGAAGCCCACCACGTCGCCGGCCTGGGCCGACTGCACCTTGGTCATGGTGGCGCCCTGCGGCCCGAACAGGCCGGCGATCTTGCGGCCGTCCGCCACCGAGTTCTCGGCGAACGAGCCGCGCCACACGCGGGCCAGCGACATCTTGCCGGTGTGCTGGGCGTGGACGGTCTTGAAGACCCGCGCCACCGGGCCGCCATCGGCCTCGATGCCTTGGCGGAGGGCGGTCTGGCGCGGCTCGGGAACCTCGTGGCGCAGGGCCTTGAGCAGCCGCGTGATGCCATGGTCGGCGGTCGCCGAGCCGAAGAACACCGGCACGATCAGGTCGGCGGCCAAATCCTTGGCCAGGTTGTCGTAGACCTCGTCGGTGGGCGGCGGAACCTCCTCCAGCAGCTCTTCGAGCAGGTGGTCGTCGAGATCGGCCAGATGTTCAAGCATCTCCTGACGCGCCGATTCCTCGATCGGCTTCGCCGAGTCGGGCATGCGCACCATTTCCGAGGGCTGGCCGGCGCGGTAGCGCCAAGCGCGCTCGGAGACCAGATCGACGAAGCCGACCAGTTCGCCCTTCTCGCGCAACGGCAATTCGCGCAGCACCAGCGGGCGATCCGAGATGGCCTGGAACGCCTCCATGGTCTCGGACAGGCGGACGTCGCCGGCCTCGCATTTGTTGATGAAGATGAGGTGCGGGACGCCGTGATCGTCCAGGAACTTCAACAGCGGCGCGGCCATCACGGCGCGGGCCGGATCGGGCTCGACCACCACCACGGCGGCGTCGGCCACCATCAGGGTGTTCAGCGTGTCCTGCATGAACTCGACCGAGCCGGGGCAGTCGATGAAGGTCCAGGGGTCGTCGAGATAGAAGGTCGAGGCGACGGTCAACTCGACGCCCATCATCCGGGCGCGGGCCTCGGGCGACGAGTCGCCGACCGCGTTCCCCTCCTTGACGGAGCCCTTTCGGGTGATGGCTTTGGTCGCGAGGAGGAGGCTTTCGAGAAGGCTGGTCTTGCCGCTGGCGAATGGACCCACCAGCGCGGCGACGCGCGGCAATTTGGACATCGTTCCGTTCCTCCGCTCGATCCCCAATGAACGTCGATGGTTTCACCGGAGCGGCGTCGAGGCAACAGAAAATCGGCGCTCATCCATGCGTCGGGAGAGGGGCTGACGGCCGGGAGTCACGCGGCGGCTGGTCGCCGCCGCGGGTTATACCGGCGAGCCATTCGCTTGAATCGCCCGGTGGAAAGCAGGTGGAGAAACACCAAGGACACCAAGGACACGAAGCGGGTGGCGAATTGCCCGTACAATCCCGGTCCCTTGGTGATTCTTGGTGTCCTTGGTGTCCTTGGTGGTGAACCTTTTTTTCCTGCCCGGCCGCCGCAATGGCGGCATTATTCCCTTAGCGCAGGGATTCGCAGAACCGCTTGATGCGCTTGCAGGCCTCGGTCAGCGCCTCGTTCGAGGTGGCGTAGGAGATGCGGAAATAGGGCGACAGGCCGAACGCCTCGCCCTGCACCACCGCGACGCCTTCGCTTTCCAGCAGCAGGGTGACGAAGTCGCCGTCGCTGGCGATCACCTTGCCCTCGGGCGTCTTCTTGCCCAGGGTGCCGGCGCACGAGGGATAGACGTAGAAGGCGCCCTCGGGGGTCTTGCAGGTGATGCCGGGGATGTCGTTCAGCAGCCCGACCACCAGATCGCGGCGCTGGGCGAAGATGGCGCCGCGCTCGGCGATGAAGTCCTGCGGCCCGTTCAGCGCCTCGACCGAGGCGGCCTGCGCGATCGAGCAGGCGTGAGTGGTGCTTTGCGACTGGATCTTGGCGATGGCGTTGATCAGGGCGGTCGGCCCGGCGGCGTAGCCGATGCGCCAGCCGGTCATCGCATAGGCCTTCGACACGCCGTTCATGGTCAGCGTGCGGTCCATCAGGCGCGGCTCGACCTGGGCCGGCGTGCAGAAGCGGAAGCCGTCATAGACCAGGTGCTCGTACATGTCGTCGGTCATCACCCAAACATGCGGGTGCTTGACCAGCACGTCGGTCAGCGCCTTCATCTCGTCCCACGAGTAGGCGGCGCCGGTCGGATTGGACGGCGAGTTGAGGATCAGCCACTTGGTGCGGGGCGTGATGGCGCGCTCAAGGTCGTCGGGCCGCAGCTTGAAGCCCGAGCTTTCGGGGCATTCGACGAACACCGGGTCGCCCTCGGCGGCGGCGATGGGAGGGCTGGCGGGAGCGGCCTCGCCGACCAGCGGATTGGGCACCGCGACGACCGGCAAGGTGGGCAGGTCGAGCAGGCGGCACAGCTCGGCGCCGATCTCGGGCACCGGCACGGCCAGCGCGGCGGCGCCCGGATACAGCCAGCGCATCAACATGGCGCGCAAGGGCCGCATCTTGGCGTCGCCGAGATAGGCGGCCGGCGGGGTGTGCTCGCTGATCACCACCGGCGGCGGCCGGAGCATCAGCCGGCAGGCGGCCAAGCTGGCCAGATTGGCCGCGTTGGTGCCGGCATAGACCAGATCGGCCTCGCCGAACAGGCGGGCCAGAGTGAAGGGCAGGCGTCGCGCCGGCCGGCCCTCCAGATCGCAGATCGCCACGTCGGCC
>JADGAL010000102.1 GCA_015232025.1 Alphaproteobacteria bacterium | reverse complement strand
CGGCCTTGGCGGGGTGGACGTTGACGTCGACCTCGGCGGGCGGGACGGTCAGAAACAGGGCCAGCACCGCGTGGCGGTCATGGGCCAGCACGTCTTGATAGGCGGCCCGCACCGCGCCGGCCAGCAGGCGGTCGCGCACCGGGCGGCCGTTGACGAACAGATATTGGGCCTGCGCGGTGCCGCGGTTGAAGGTCGGCAGGCCGACATGGCCGTCCAGGCGCAAGCCGTCGCGCTCGGCCCGCACCGCCAGGGCGTTGGGCTGGAAGTCGCGGCCCAGCACGGCGGCCAGACGCTCCAGCGGGTCGGCGGCGGGGGGAAGGCGCAGCAGGGTGCGGCCTGCCTCGGTCAGGGTGAAGGCGACGGTCGGATGGGCCATCGCCAGACGCTCCAGCGCGTCGCGCACGTTCTGGGTCTCGGTGCGCGGGCTTTTCAGGAATTTCAGGCGGGCCGGGGTGGCGTAGAACAGGTCCCGCACCTCGACGCGGGTGCCGAAGGGGTGGGCGGCCGGCTCGGGGGCGCGCTTGTCGCCGCCCTCGACCGCCAGTCTCCAGGCGGTGTCGGCGCCGCGCGGGCGGCTGGTGAGGACCAGCCGGCTGACCGAGCCGATCGAGGGCAGCGCCTCGCCGCGGAAGCCCAGGAAGCGGATGTCGACCAGATCGTCGTCGGGCAGCTTCGAGGTGGCGTGACGCTCGACCGCCAGCGACAACTCGTCGGGCGTCATGCCGCGCCCGTCGTCGGTGACGGCGATCAGCGCCTGCCCGCCCTCGGCCAGGGTGACCTCGATTCGGGTGGCGTCGGCGTCGATGGCGTTCTCGACCAATTCCTTGACCGCCGAGGCCGGGCGTTCGACCACCTCGCCCGCCGCGATGCGGTTGACCAAGGTGGGCGGCAGGACGCGGATCATGGGGACGGCGCGGAAGAAGAAGGTTCAGACCGGGACCGCATCGCCGTTCCCTTGGTGTCCTTGGTGTCCTTGGTGTTTCCCCATCCCGATCATCCGCGAGCGAGATCGCGCAAATAGGCGATCAACCCGGCGGTGGACGAGTCGTGTTCGCCAAGCGGCCCGCCGGCCAGTTCGGGCAGGATCGCCTTGGCCAGTTGCTTGCCCAGCTCGACGCCCCACTGGTCGTAGGAATTGACGTCCCAGACGATGCCCTGGACGAAGATCTTGTGTTCGTACAGGGCGATCAGCCGGCCCAGGGTGCGCGGGTCGAGGCGGCGGTACAGGATGGTGTTGGACGGCCGGTTGCCGGGGAACACCCGATGCGGCACGGCGGCGTCGAGCCCCTCGCCGCTCATCCCGGCGGCGGCCAGTTCGGCGCGCGCCTCTTCGGGCGTCTTGCCGCGCATCAGCGCCTCGGCCTGGGCCAGCACGTTCGACAGCAGGATGGCGTGGTGCTCGCCCAACGGATTGTGGCTCTCGGCGGCGGCGATGAAGTCGCAAGCGATCAGCCGGGTGCCCTGGTGGATCAGTTGATAGAAGGCGTGCTGGCCGTTGGTGCCCGGCTCGCCGAACACGATCGGCCCGGTGGCGCAGGCGACCGGCCGGCCGTCGCGGGTCACGCTCTTGCCGTTCGATTCCATGTCGGCCTGTTGCAGATAGGCCGGGAACCGCGCCAGATACTGGTCGTAGGGCAGCACCGCCAGGGCCGGGGCGCCCAGGAAATCGTGGTTCCACACGCCGATCAGCGCCATCATCGCCGGCATGTTGGATTCGAGCGGCGCGGTGCGGAAATGCTCGTCCATGTCGTGGGCGCCGTCCAGCAGCGCCTCGAAATGGTCCATGCCGACCGCCAGGGCGATCGACAGGCCGATCGCCGACCACAGCGAATAGCGGCCCCCCACCCAGTCCCAGAATTCGAACATGTTGGCCGGGTCGATGCCGAAGGCGCGCACGGCGGCCTCGTTGGTCGACAGGGCGACGAAGTGGCGCGCCACGGCGGCCTCGCCCAACGCCTTGACCAGCCAGTCGCGGGCGGTGCGGGCGTTGGTCAGGGTCTCTTGGGTGGTGAAGGTCTTCGAGGCGACGATGAACAGGGTGGTCTCGGGATCGCAGCGCTTCAGCGCCTCGGCGATGTGGCTGCCGTCGACGTTCGAGACGAAGTGGACGTCGATCCCCGGCTTGCGATAGGGGCGCAGCGCCTCGGCGACCATCGCCGGGCCGAGGTCCGAGCCGCCGATGCCCAGATTGACCACGCTGGCGACCGGCTTGCCGCTATAGCCGCGCCAGCGCCCCCGGTGAACCGCCTCGGTGAAGGCGCGCATCTTGGCCAGCACCGCGTCGACCGCCGGCATGACGTCGGCGCCGTCGACCATGATCGGCCGCTTCGAGCGATTGCGCAGGGCGACGTGCAGGACGGCGCGGTTCTCGGTGCCGTTGATCCGCTCGCCCGCGAACATGCGGTCGCGCCATTGCTCGACCCCGGCTTCGCGGGCCAGGGCGCACAGCAGCTCGACGGTGCGGTCGGTGACGCGGTTTTTCGAGAAGTCGAACAGGAAGTCGTCCAGCCGCAGCGACAGGCGTTTGAAGCGGTCGGCGTCCCCGGCGAACAACTCGCGCATGTGCATGTCGGCGGTGGCGGCCCGATGGTCCTCGAGCTTGGCCCAGGTTGAGGCTTTGTCGATCATTTCGCCTAGCGCCCCGCCACCGTCATGCCGTCGATGCGCAGCGTCGGGCTGTCGAAGCCGTAGCGGAACACCAGGTCGTTGGCCGGGGTGAGATTCAAGAACATCTCGCTCATATGGCCGGCGATGGTGATTTCGCTGACCGGATAGGCGATCTCGCCGTCCTCGATCCAGAAGCCGGCGGCGCCGCGGCTGTAGTCGCCGGTCACCGTATTGACGCCAAAGCCGATCAACTCGGTGACGTAAAGCCCCTGGCGAATGTCCGAGATCATCTCGCCCGGCGTGACGTGGCCCTTCTCGATGTAAAGATTGGTCGGCGAGGGCGAGGGCGGCGAGGCGGTGCCGCGCGAGGCGTGGCCGGTGCTCTCCAGCCCCAGTTGCCGCGCCGAGCGCAGATCCAGGAACCAGGTGGTCAGGACGCCGTCCTCGATCACCATGCGGCGGCGGTTGGCCAAGCCCTCGGCGTCGCGGGACTTCGAGCGCAGGCCGCGGCGGCGGTGCGGGTCGTCGATCATGTGGACGCCGGCCGGCAGCACCCGCTTGCCCATGCGGTCCTTCAAGAAGCTGGTGCCGCGCGCGATGGCCGCGCCGTTGATGGCGCCCGCCAGCGTGCCGACTAGCCCGGTGGCGTTGCGCGGGTCGAACACCACCGGCACCTTGCAGGTGCGCAGCTTGCGCGAATTCAGGCGGGCGACGGCGCGGTGGGCGGCGGCGTGGCCGATGTCTTCGGGGGCGCGCAGATCCTCGCGCCACACCACGCTGCTGGAATCGGTGTCGCGCTCCATCGCGGTGCCCTCGCCGGCCAGCACCGCCACCGAGATCGACGAACTGCTGCCCGACCACGCGTGACGGAAGCCGTTGGTGGCGGCCACCGCCATATGCGAGCGGCCCCAGCCGGCCTCGGCGCCTTCGGAATTGGTGATGCCGGGCACCGCGCGGGCGGCGTCCTCGGCGCGGCGCACCTGGTCGATCAGCGCCTCGGCGGTCGGCTCGGAGGGGTCGAGGGTGTCGAGATCGGGCGGCGCGCCGGTGGCCAACTGGTCGGGCTCGGCCAGGCCGCAAAACGGGTCCTCGGGGACGGCGCGGGCCATCGCGACACAGCGCTCGACCAGCGTGTCGAGCGCCATGGCCGAGCGGTCGGACGACGACACGCAGGCTTGGCGCTTGCCGATGAAGACGCGCAGGCCGATGTCGGCGTTCTCGGCGCGTTCCAGCCGCTCCAGGGTGCCCATCCGCCAAGCGACCGACAGCGAGGCGGACTCCACCATCACGGCGTCGGCGGACTCGGCGCCGGCCCTCTTGGCCTTGGCCAGCAGGTCGTCGAGCAGGTTCAGTCGTTCGGCGGGCATGCGCGCAGCTCCTTCCTTTCGATCTGACATTTGTCGGCCGGGCCGAATTGCAACGGCCGGCCTATCGCCAGATGGGGCGGCCACCGCCGGGCAGGCCGTAATCGGCCCATTTCCGGCTGACCTCGTCGATCACGTCTTGATCCATGGCGATCTTGCGACCCCATTCGCGATGCGTCTCGGGCGGCAATTTGGTGGTGGCGTCCAGGCCCAGCTTGCCGCCCAGCCCCGATTCGGGCGAGGCGAAATCGAGATAATCGATCGGCGTGCCCTCGACCACCATGATGTCGCGCGCCGGGTCCATGCGGGTCGAGATCGCCCACATCACGTCCTTCCAGTCGCGCGCGTTCACGTCGTCGTCCACCACGATCACGAACTTGGTGTACATGAATTGGCGCAGGAACGACCACACGCCCATCATGACTCGCCGCGCGTGTCCAGGGTAAGCCTTGCGGATGGACACCACCGCGATGCGATACGAGCAGCCCTCGGGGGGCAGCCAAAAGTCGACGATCTCGGGGAATTGCTGGGCCAAAAGGGGGATGAACACCTCGTTCAACGCCTCGCCCAGCACCGAGGGCTCGTCGGGCGGGCGGCCGGTGAAGGTCGACAGATAGATCGGGTCGCGGCGCATGGTGACGCAAGACACCGTGAAGACCGGGAAGGCCTCGACCGAATTGTAATAGCCGGTGTGGTCGCCGTAAGGCCCTTCGTCGCCGGTCTCGGTCAGCGAGACGTGGCCCTCCAAGACGATCTCGGCGCCGGCCGGCACCTCCAGCGGCACCGTCTTGCAGCGCGCCAGCTCGACCTTGCGGCCGCGCAGCAGCCCGGCGAACTGGTATTCCGACAAGGTGTCGGGGACGGGGGTGACGGCGGCCAGGATGGTGCCCGGATCGGCGCCGATCACCACGGCGGCGGGCATCGGCTCGGTGTGGCGCTCAGCCCAACGGCGCCAATGCTGGGCGCCGCCGCGATGGGTCAGCCAGCGCATCAGGGTGGTGTTGCGGCCCGTGACCTGCATCCGGTAGATGCCCAGATTGGTGCCGTCGCGCTTGTCGTCGCCGGGACCCTTGGTGACCACCAGCGGCCAGGTGATCAGGGGGGCCGGCTCGCCCGGCCAGCAGGTCTGGATCGGCAGGGCGGCCAAATCGATCTGATCGCCGGTCAGCACCACCTGCTGGCAGGGCGCGGACGAGACCGTCTTGGGCTTCATCGCCATCACGGTCTTCAGCAGCGGCAGCATCTCCAGCGCCTCGCGCCAGCCGCCGGGCGGCTCGGGCTGCTTGAGGAAGGCCAGCGTCTCGCCGATCTCGCGCAGTTGCGAGGGCTCGCGGTCCATGCCCCAGGCGACCCGCTCGACCGTGCCGAACAGATTGACCAGCACCGGCATCGGGTATCGCGCGCCATCGGGGCGGGTGACGTTCTCGAACAAGACCGCCGGCCCGCCCTCGGCGAGCAGGCGGGTTTGGATCTCGGTCATCTCCAGCACGGGCGAAACCGGCGCCGTGACGCGCACGAGTCGGCCGGTCTGTTCCAGGCGTTGGATGAAGTCGCGAAGCGAGTCGTATGGCATTCCCCAATCAGGAACCAAGCGGCGGTTCCCGTCAAGCCCCCGCGCCGCGGGCGGCTTGGATTGCCGTTCGATTGGCGGTACTGTTCGTTCGACGACCGAGCGGGGGCAAGGACATGTCGCAAGCGACGAAGACGGCCGGTGCGGATGCGGGCTATCGCAAGCTCATCGAGATGGGCATCGCGCTGTCCGCCGAGCGCAACCACAAGCGGCTGTTGGAATTGATCCTGCTGAACGCCAAGGACATGACCAACGCCGATGGTGGGACGCTGTACCTGCTGGACGGCAAGGCGCTGAAATTCGCCATCCTGCGCAACGACAGCCTGAAGATCGCGATGGGCGGCACCACCGGGATCGAGATTCCCTTTCCGCCGGTGCGGCTGGAGGACGACGAGGGGCGCCAGAACCACAACAACGTCTCGGCGCATGTCGCGCTGACCGGCGCGCTGGTCAACATCGCCGACGCCTACGACGCGGCCGAGTTCGATTTCTCGGGCACCCGGAAGTTCGACGCGGGCACCGGCTACCGCTCGAAATCCTTCCTCACGGTGCCGCTCAAGAATCATCAGGACGAGGTGATCGGCGTTCTGCAATTGATCAACGCCCGCACCCCGGAGGGCCTGGTGGCGAGCTTCACGCCCGACATCGTGCCGCTGATCGAGGCGTTGTCGTCGCAGGCGGCGGTGGCGCTCGACAACCGCAACCTGATCGAGGCGCAGAAGCGGCTTCTGGAAAGCTTCATCAAGTTGATCGCCAAGGCGATCGACGCCAAGTCGCCCTATACCGGCGGCCACTGCGAGCGCGTGCCCGAGCTGACCAAGATGCTGGCCCAGGCCGCCTGCCAGTCCGACGACCCGCGCTTCGCCGCCTTCCAGCTTTCCGAGGACGAGTGGGAGGAATTGCACATCGCGTCGTGGCTTCACGACTGCGGCAAAGTCACCACCCCGGAATACGTGGTCGACAAGGCGACCAAGCTGGAAACCATCTACGACCGCATCCACGAGGTGCGCATGCGCTTCGAGGTGCTGAAGCGCGACGCCGAGATCGAATGCTGGAAGTCGATCGCCCAGGGCGCCGACTCCGACGCCGCCCAGGCCGCCCTGGCCGCCCGCCTCGCCGAACTGGACCAGGACTACGCCTTCGTCGCCGAATGCAATGTCGGCGGCGAGTTCATGGCGCCCGACAAGGTCGAGCGCCTGAAGAAGATCGCCGCCACCCGCTGGCTGCGCACCTTGGACGATCGCTTGGGCGTCTCGCACGAGGAGAAGCTGCGCCAAGAGCGCGAGCCCGCCCGCCCCCTGCCGGCCTGGGAGGATCTGCTGGCCGACAAGCCCGAGCACGTCATCTTCCGCGACGGCAAGGACGAGTTCCCCGCCGAATTCGGCTTCGACATGAAGGTGCCGGCCAACAAGTACAATCGGGGCGAGCTTTACAATCTGTGCGTGGCGCGCGGCACCCTGACCGAGGAGGACCGCTTCAAGATCAACGAGCACATCGTGCAGACCATCATCATGCTGAAGCAGCTTCCCTTCCCCAAGCACCTGAAGGCGGTGCCCGAGATCGCCGGCGGCCATCACGAGAAGATGGACGGCAACGGCTATCCCAAGCGCCTGACGCGCGACCAGATGTCCCTGCCCGCCCGCATGATGGCGATCGCCGACATCTTCGAAGCCCTGACCGCCGTCGATCGGCCCTACAAGAAGGGCAAGACCCTGTCCGAGACGGTCAAGATCATGTCCTTCATGAAAAAGGACCAACACATCGACCCGGACCTGTTCGAACTGTTCCTGACCTCGGGCGTCTATAACGACTACGCCAAGCGCTACATGAAGGACTATCAGATCGATCCGGTCGACGTGGCCCAATACCTGCCGAAGCCGGCGGCGGAGTGACCCTTCGCCGTCATGCCCGTGCTTGACACGGGCATCCACGCGTCACCGCCCACGCCATTGTTTCCAAGTCCGGCCATGACGAGTGAAGAGGATGCTCGAATATATTATAGGTCGACGGGCTCGGGAGCCGGATCGGCGATCGGCGGAAAATCCTCGTCGAGCGCTTCGAGCGTCGCCAGCAAAGCCAAAAGGGATTCGGCCATCGGCATTTTCGCCCTCCGTGGCGGCCTGGACGGCGATCATCGTTCTTTCGAGGCGCACACGTCAAGACGGCCGCTCCGCATCGCCGTCCAGCCATCGAAAGCGTTGCGCCCGCCGCCCGGTCGCTTATCTTGAGGGCATGACCCTCGACCGATCCCCCATGATCCTCCGATGAGACGCCGCGATCCGATCGTGCTGGCCGAGCGCGGCCAGGGGGGCGCGCGGGCCGATCTCCGCGCCTTGCGCACCTTGATGCCCTATCTGTGGCCGAAGGACTCGCTGGAATTGCGGGCGCGCGTCGTGCTGGCGCTGGTGCTGCTGCTGGCGGCCAAGGGCGTCAACGTGGTGGTGCCGCTGTTTCTGAAGGGCGCGGTCGACGCGCTGGGGGTGACCGGCGCGGCGGCTTCGGTGCCGCTTGGGCTGCTGCTGGCCTATGGCTTGGCGCGGGTGCTGTCGCAAAGCTTCGGCGAATTGCGCGACGCGGTGTTCGTCAAGGTCGGCCAGCGGGCCATCCGGCGGGTGGCGTTGGAAACCTTCCGCCATCTGCACGGGTTGAGCCTGCGCTTCCATCTCGACCGCCAGACCGGCGGGCTGTCGCGGGCCATCGAGCGTGGCACCAAAAGCATCGAGTTCCTGCTGAACTTCATGCTGTTCAACATCCTGCCGACGCTTTTGGAAATCCTGCTGGTCTGCGGCATCCTGTGGGCGCTTTACGACTGGCGCTTCGCGGCGGTGACGCTGGTCACCATCTCGGCCTACATCGCCTGGACGCTGTCGGTCACCGAATGGCGGCTGAAGTTCCGCCGCGCCATGAACCAGACCGACGCCGAGGCCTCGACGCGGGCCATCGATTCGCTGCTCAATTACGAGACGGTCAAATATTTCGGCAACGAGGCGCACGAGGCGGCGCGCCTCGACCAGTCGCTCGAACGCTACGAGCACGCGGCGGTGCGCAGCAAGACCACGCTGTCGATGCTCAATGTCGGCCAAGGCGCGGTGATCTCGGTCGGGCTGGTCGCGGTGATGCTGATGGCCGCCCAAGGGGTGGTGGCCGGCACCATGACCATCGGCGACTTCGTGCTGGTCAACAGCTACCTGATCCAGCTTTACCTGCCGCTCAACTTCCTAGGCTTCGTCTATCGCGAGATCAAGCAGTCGCTGGCCGACATGGAGGCGATGTTCGCCCTGCGCGACGTCGATCCCGACGTGGTCGACCGCCCCGGCGCGCCGCCGCTCGACGCCAATGGCGGCACCGTCGCCTTCGAGAACGTGTCGTTCGGCTATGGGCCGGCGCGGCCGATTCTGCACGACGTCTCGTTCACCGTGCCGGCCGGCCGCACGGTGGCGATCGTCGGCGCCTCGGGGGCCGGCAAATCGACCATCTCGCGGCTGCTGTTCCGCTTCTACGACGTCGATGGCGGACGGGTGACGATCGACGGCCAGGACGTGCGCGAGGTCGCCCAGGCCAGCTTGCGCGCCGCCATCGGCATCGTGCCGCAGGACACCGTGCTGTTCAACGACACCATCTGGTACAACATCGCCTATGGCCGCCCCGACGCGCCGCCCGAGGAGGTCGAGCGCGCCGCCCGGCTGGCCCGCATCCACGATTTCGTGACCACCCTGCCCGAGGGCTATCAGACCCGCGTCGGCGAGCGCGGCCTGAAGCTGTCGGGCGGCGAGAAGCAACGCGTGGCGATCGCCCGCACCATCCTGAAAGGCCCCCGCATCCTGCTGTTCGACGAGGCCACCTCGGCGCTGGACAGCCACACCGAGAAGGAAATCCAAGACAGCCTGCGCGAGGTCTCGGAGAACCGCACCACCCTGGTGATCGCCCACCGCCTGTCGACCGTGGTGCATGCCGACCAGATCATCGTGCTCGATTCCGGCCGCATCGTCGAGCGCGGCCGCCATACCGAACTGTTGGCCGCCGACGGTCGCTACGCCGACATGTGGCGCCGCCAACAGGAATCCGCCCGCCTGCGCGAAACCTTGGAGCAGGTGAGCCGCTGAACAAGAAAGAGGAACCACCAAGACACCAAGGCCACCAAGAACAATTCCCTTGGTGAACCTTGGCGCTCTTGGTGTCTTGGTGGTTGACCTTTTGCTGGTCAGCCGCCCGCCCGCGCGTGGGCGGTGCCCAGCGGCGAGATGGCGCCCGAGCCGGATTCGCGCCGGCCGGTGCTGATGGTCAGGCCTTCGGCGGGCGGCACGGTCAGGCGGCGGGTGGCGCGCTCGACGGTGTCGCCGCGGGCGACCTCGACCACGCCGACATACTCGCCGGGCTGCCACAGGCCGATGCCCGGCACGGCCAGCCAGCGCCAGGCGCGGATCAAATCCTCGTCGGCCTGCTTCTCGTGGCGGAACACCACCAAGCCATCCGGCCCGACCAGGGTCAGGGTGATGCGGTCGCCGCCGCGCACCCCATAGGTCTGCGCCCAGAAGGCGATATAGGGCGAGGCGGCGGGCAGCGTGGTGTCGGCCAGACGGCCGGCCCAGGCGTCGTTCTCCTCGGGCGGACGGTCGGAAAAGCCCA
>JADGAL010000101.1 GCA_015232025.1 Alphaproteobacteria bacterium | reverse complement strand
CATCTCGTCGAGCATCCACCTGTCGCGATACCATGCCCGCGCGGCGTGCCCAGCCAGGACGCCGAGCGCCACCGTGGCGGCCGGCGCGGTCAGGTGGGCGGCGTGGCGCAGTCCGAACGACTGGCGGACGCCATCGAGCAGCGGGCCGGAGAAGTCCGAGATCAGCCCCTCGCCGAGCGGCGTGCGATCGAGGACGAAGGGCCGTTGGTCCCAGCCATGATACAGGCGCACCAGGCGCGACCGCGCGGGCGCGGCCAGCGCGGCCACCGCCACCACGGCGCGGGCCTCGTCGGGGTTCAGGACGCGGCCGGGATCGATCTGAAACTCGAAGCTGATCCGGGCGCGGCCGGGGCCGTGTTCCTCGATCGCGGCGTCGGCGAGATCGAGCCAGCCAAGCGCCATGGCCAGCGAGGCGGGCGTGCCGCGCAGGCGATGGAACCGGATGCCCTCGTCCAGGGCGCGGCGCGGGTCGGCCAGCCAGGGCAACAACTCGCCCAGTCCGTATTCCCACAGCAGCCACGGGATCAGCCGGGGGTCGGCGTCCATCTTGGCGGTGCGGACGATGCCCAGGCTCGGCGTGCGCGCATCAAGCGCCGTCGCGGCCTCGATCAGCCGTTCGAGCGGGCTGGCGTTCGGCGGCAACAGCGATGTCATCGGATGCGCCCTTCCATGGTCGCAACGAAGCCGCCCAAGGCGACGCACTGATCCGGCCCGGCCGTCACGGTCGCGGTGGGCGCGTCCAACTCGACCTTGTGGACGCCGCCGACATGCAGCCGCGAAACGATCCAGGACAGGGTCATGTCCCAGCCCAGACCGCGCGCCGCGTCGACGGCGGCGGGGAACGCCCCGACCACGGCGGCGAACACGTCGTCCGGAGTGTCGGGGTACAGCCAGATGCGGGCGGCGACCTCGACCGGCAGGATGGACGCCGCGACCACCTCGACGGCGTCGGTCAGGACGCGGACATCGTCACGCCCCACCATGGCGCGCACGGCGTTCAGCAGGGCCTCGTCGGGCGTGCCGTCGCCCTCGGTCGACAACACCGCGATGCGAACTTGACCAGCAATGGGGCTGGACACCGCCGCGTCCTTGACCATGGCCGAGGCGGACAACGCCCAGTAGCGGTAATGCGCCACCCCGCCCGCCGTGGACCATCCCTGTATCCGCTGCTGAAGCCGCAGGCGCATCGCCGCGTCGCTCTCGCCGCCGAGCCGCGACACCCCGTAAAATCCAGCGAGATGATCCAGATCGGTCCCGCCCGCGAAGGCCAGCAAATTGGCTTTCGCGGCGTCGTTGATCCGGCCGCGCAAAATGAGTTCGCGATAGGCGCAAGCCTCGATCAGCTTGATGGCCGGATCGCTTTCCAGTAGCGCGGTGAAGGGCACTCCGGTCGCGGCGGCGCGGGCCTTCAGGTCCGCGATCATCGAGGCTTTGATGGTCTCGAAGTCCAGCGGCTCGACCACTTGAGGCGGCGGCAGCGACGACAAGTCCAGCACGGTGAGTGGCATCATCGCACAACAATCCCCGCCAGTGTCACAGGCCGCCCATCCGGGCGATACAACCCGTCGATATCCAGGATGACCCGGCCGACCTGGGCGGCGGCGAGCGACACCCGCCGAACCTCGATCCTCGGCTCCCACCGCCACAGGGCGGTGATCACGGCGGCGAAGATGTCCAGGGAGAAATCCCCGTTCACGGGGTGGTCGATCAGGCGGAACAGGTCGGACCCGTAGTCCCGCAACATCACGCGGCTGCCGATCGGCGTGGTCAGGATGTCGCGCACCGATTGCCGCAGATGCGCCAGGTCTTCGACCGAGCGCCCGGTGTCGACGTCCATGCCCCGCATCAGATCGTTCTCTCGTTGGGTGATTTCTCGATCAAATCCGCTTCGATGCGGATTTTGTCGGCCGCCACCAGCAGCAGGCTGGCCCCGACGCGCAGCGAGATGCCGTCCGGCGCGACGGTCAGCACGGCGGGACCGCTGCGGATTTCGGCGGTTCCCGTCGCCGCCGTCAAATCGACCCGCAGGCGGTGGCTTTCGCGGTCGTACTCGACCACGGTGCCGTCGCCATACACGATGCGCCGCAACGTCGGCCGGTCGGCGGGCGGCGGAGCGGACTGCTGATACAGGCCGCCCACGATGACGCCTAGGGAGAGGTTGCCGCCCGGCGAGAGCAGCATCACTTGCTCGCCGACCTCGGGCGCGCTCCAGGTGACGTCGGCGCCCGCGCAGCCGACCGCCCACGGCCGCCAGTCGGTGACCATGTCGCCGATCCGCACGCGCGCCTTCGCCGTCACGTAATCCGCCTCGGCGATGGTCCCGACCCGCACCAAGTTGGCGCAGCGGCGATCGAGTTCGCCGACCTCGGCCCCAAACACGGGGCCTACCGTTCGGGCTGGGAGGCCGGCCGCTGGCGGACGGGCAGCGCGGCGCCATCGGTCAGCAGCGCGGTGCCCACCTGGTCGGTCACCTCGTACACCTCGCCTTTGCGGAATTCCTCGACCCGGCCGTCGCGGGCGACCCGGCGCGTCTGCAGCATTTTGATCTTCATATCGGCCTCCTGATGACTTCTTCATATTCGGGTTCATGCGCCGCCCCGATCTCGGGGGCGTATCCCACGAAGACGCGAGTGGGCGGGTCGCCCGACTCGGTGACGACGCGGGCGGTCTGATAGGTGACGACATAGGTCAGGCGCGTCGCCCCGATCACCTTCTCGGCCTCGGACGAGAAATCGGTGTCGACCTCGTCGAGGCGGATTTGCGTCACCATCCATTCCCAACCGGCCAGCGGCGTGGAAGGGATGTCGAAGCCATCCAGGGCGTCTTCGACCTGGACGGTGATCGCGTCGAGCGTGGCGTTCAGGCCATCGTCGCCACCCTCGGCGAGGATTTCGACCGTCAGGTTCAGTTGCCGGGTCAACGGCCCGTGCCCATCGGCGTCCCCGCCGTCGCGGACCTTTTCCGCTCGGGAGTAGACCAGCAGGGCGGGCATGTCCTTGGGGAACAGGGGCTTGGTCCGCGACGGCCAGACCCGGCCCAAGCAGGCGGTGCGATGCGCCGGAGGGTCGGTGTCGGGCACCACGTCCGCCAGCCGATCGGAGAAGGCTTGGCGGATGACTTGGCGCGGGTGCATCAAGCCCTCTGCAAAATCAGTTGCGCGCCGCCCTGACCATCGGGGCGGATATCGACGATCTGGTAATCGACGCCGCCCCACCGCAGACCGTCACCCTGCTCCGGCGCCGCCGGGAAGTCCTTCAGGCGGATGCCGAAGGCCGGGGCGGTGCTCGACACCGCAAGGGTGCCGCTCGCGTTCTGCCCCATGTCGACCTCGACCAGCCGGTGGACGGCGTCGAACACGCCGGTCACCGGCATCGGCGCGCCGCCGCCGGGCGTGAACATCGCCGTCCCGCCGAACACCCCCATCGCCGGTCCCAGCACCAGCGCGTCGAAATCGACCATTCCGCCCTCCTCAAGTACGCCGAGCACCCCGGAGCGCCAGCGGCCGGGTGCAGATGGTCAACGGGTTGGACTGCACCTCGATCACCGCCGCCCGCGAGGTCTGGAGCTCGGCGGGCATCATGGCGTAGACCGGCAGACCCTTGGTGTTCACGAACTCGAAGGTGTCGGCCGGCGCGAACATCATCTGGAACATGCCGGGCACGCCGCGCGGGAAGATGCGGGCCTGTTCGGTGCCGATGCCGACCTTTCCATCCTCGGTGCCCTGGTAGTTGATCCAGGTGATGCCGCCGAAGCGGAACTGCGAGTAGGCGCGGTTCTCTTGCAGCGCGACGCCCTGCTGCGCCACCTTCCAGACCTCGCGCACGTCCTTGTGGATGGTCAGATCGTCGAAGAAGTTGTCGCCGCACAGCGCCACGAGTTCCATCTGCGCGGTCGGCAGCCCGCCGAGCGCGCCTATTACGGACCGCTTCAGGGTCTGGCACTTCTTCAGGAACGCACCCTCGGCGGCGGCGGCGTTGTCCAGGTCCATGTCGATTTCGGCGGGCTCGGCAACCCCGAACGCGGTATACCAGTCGAACAGCTCGGTCGCGCCATCGGCGTCCATGACGCGGCCACGAATGCCGCCCAGGCGGTGATATTCGTGGGTGAGCTCCGCCGCCGCCCGCAGACCGAAAGGGCCGTTGAAGCGGTCGTTGATCAGGCCCTGCACGGACTGCAACTCGCTTTCGGTGCCGAAGGCCCGCACGTTCTGCACCTGATCGGCGTTCACCGTCGCCTTGCGAGCCAGCCGCACGGTGCTGAACTTGCGCATGCGGCGCGTGGTGGCGCCCGACTGCTCGGGCGGCGCGCCGCGGGGCGAGGTGGCGATGACGGTCAGGCTGCCGTCCATCTCCTCGATGGCGATGTCGGTGGTGTAGATGCCATCCGCCTGGAACAGCCCCATGGCGCCCAGAAACTGCGGCACATAGGGTGCTTTGACGATGGCGCCGGTCAACGAAACCGAATTGAAGGCGTCCTGGCGGAAGATGTCCATGCTGGGCATCGGCTTTCACTCCTGAAATCTGTTGCGCGCTTCAGCGAACGATGACGCCGTGCGCGGTGAGTTGGGCGATGGCGGCGGACTGCTGGGGGGCGTTGATGCCGGCCGGCCAAGTCAGCGCGCTGGCGTTCACCTCGGCGTGGCGGACGATGCCGACCGCGCGGACGGCGGTCAGGGTGGCGTCCACCTCGGCATAAAGGATGCCGTAGGCGAACTGGGTTCCGTCGTCGGCCGCCGGGTCGAGGGGCGACAGATGCTTGTCGCCCGGCAGCACGGTGACCTCGAAGGTGTCGCCCGCGACGAAGGGCACGGCGCCGGCCGTGACGGTCAGTTGCAGGTGATCGCCTTGATAGGCCTCGCCCACCGTCAGGGGCTTTCGCATATCGCCGAACGGACTGACCACGCTGAACTCGGTGGCGGACATGGCCACCAGCGCGTAAATGCCGATCTCGGCTTGCACCCCCAAGACGACCTCCGACACCGTGCCATCGCCGGTGTTGGCGGGGGCCGGCGTGACGGTGACCTGATCGTTCAGCCGGCGGGCGCCCAGGACCGTGCCGGCGGGCAGAACGCCGGCTCCCGCCGCGATGGTCACCGCATCGCGGGACATGTAGCCGGGACCTTCGGTGACCAGGAATTCCCCGGTATGTTTGCCTTCAGACAGCACAGCCATCGTGAACTCCTACGAACGCTTCTGATTGTTGAACTGCGCGTAGACGTCGGCCACGTCGATGGTCGGCTGTCTCGCCTTGTCTTCCCGGCCTTTGTCGGGCAGGTGGTTGTGGATTTCGTCGCCCGCGCCCCGCGCCCCCGCATCGACCAGCAGGCGGCGGATATCGGCCAGCGGCGTTTCGGCGGTGATGAAGGCGGCGGCGCGGGTGGGCGCCCGCGCCAAGGCGCATAGGTCGTTGACCTCGCGGACGTAGGCCAGCGCGGCGGCGCGCGCTTCGGCCTTGGCCTTTTCGATGTCGCCGACCGGCTCGGCCTTCGGCTTCGGGGGGTCGACCTTGGTGCCGCCATCGGCGCGCGGCATGTCCCGCACCGACTGGGGGGCGCCGCGCAAGCGGCTGGGATCGAAGCGGGCCGCCAACTTGACCGGCTTTTCGATCTTGTCGGCGAAGCCCAACTTCAGAGCCTCGGCCGCCGAAATCCAGGACGTCTCGGACATCAGGCGGTGCAACTCGGCATCGTCCACCTTGGCGCGCACGCGGTACGCGGCGATCAAGTTGGCCTTCACCTTGTCCATCATGTCGGCCCCGTCCCGCATCTCCTCGGCGGTGCCCCACACGCCGCCGGACGGGTCGTGGATCATGATCATGGCGTTGTCGGGCATCTCGATCACATCGGCGGCCATCAGGACCACCGACGCCATCGAGGCGGCCACGCCGTCCACGGACGCGGTCACCTTCGCCTGGTGCCTGCGCAGCATGTTGTGGATGGCCAAGCCGTCAAACACGTCGCCGCCGGGCGAGTTGATCCGCAGCGTGATGGCGGTCAGCGAGCCCAACGCCTTCAGGTCCTTGAAGAAATCGGCGGCGCGGATGCCCCACTTGCCGATCTCGTCATAGATCGTGATTTCCGCCCCGCCGGCCTCGGCCAGCGCGCGCATCTCGTACCAACTGCTCATGTGCCCTCCTACCAGCCCTCGCGGGGCCTTTCCTCGTCACGCGACATCTTGGTCAGGTCGGACTGTTGCAGACCGGCCTGCGAGGTGTGGGCGGGGTCGCTGTCCAACACCAAGCCGAGCCGGTCGGCGCGGGCCTTGTCGGCCGCCAGTTGCGCGTCGATTTCCTCGGCGTCGTAGCCGTACTGCGAGATGGCGTCCGAGCGGCTCATCAGACCGGCGCGGATGGCCGCCACCACGGCGGCGATCTCCTTCACCGGGTCGACCCAAGACCACCCCTGTGGAACCCACTTCACCCGCGTGTAACGGGCCGGATCGATGGCGTAGCCGGGCAGCGACACCCGGCCGGCCAAGGCGGCGGTCACCACCCAGCGGCGCCATACCGGCCGGCAGAACTGGAACACCAAGACTGAATGCTGCAACTGCTCGAACAGCCGCCGCATCTCCAGCAGGCCCGCCCGGATGCTTGAGAAGTTCACGCCGGTCAGGTCTCCGGTCAGTTGCTCGTAAGTGATGCCGATGCCGATCGCCACCGACCGCAACTGCTGTTGCATGAAGGCGGCGTAGCTGCCGCCCACGTCGGCGGGCTCGGCGATCTTGAGTTCATCGCCGGGCGTCAGCACTTGCATGGTGCCCGGCTGAAGCTCCGCCTCGGCGGTCGGATCGTCGGCGAGGCGCGCATTCCAGATCGGGTCGGCGGGCGGCAGGTTCGGGTCCTGATCCTCCGCCACCACACCCGCGCGGGTGATGAAGCCGGTAAACATCGCCGCCACCTTCTTCCGCACCAACTCGGCGTCGTCGTACTGATCCAACTCGTAGAGCTTGACCAAGACCTGGGTGAACCACGGCAGGCCGCGTTCCTGGCCCGGCCTTAGCGGGCGGAACACATGCATGACGTCTTCGGCGGGCACGCGCGTCGAGCCCAAGGGCGACATCGCCATTCCATCGTTGGGGTGCCAACGGTGGAAGTGATAGGCGACCCGCTGGCTGTGCTGGTCGAATTCGATGCCGCCCCGGACGTAGCCGCCGCCGGACAAGGTGATCGCGTCGCGCGTGGTGTCCAGAAACTCGGGCTCCAGCACCTGAAGCCGCAACGGGACGGTCAGTCCGTCGTCATACGGCCGCGGGCGGAAGCGGACGAAGCACTCGCCGCTTTCGACCATCGTCCGGGTGATGAGGGCCTGAAGGCCGTAGAAGTCGGTCAGTCCGGCGGCATCCGCCTCGTCCGTCCAATCCGCCCAAGCCCGCTGCATCGCCGCCTTGACGGCCGGATCGTCGACCATCGGCTGCGGCTTGATGCCGGTGCCGACCAGATTGGACGTCACCACGTCCAGGGCATGACCGGCATAGGGGTTGTTCAGGGCGGCTTCGTGGCTGCGATCCCGCAAGGCCGCCGCGTTGGCCTGATGCAGGGCGTTGATGCCGGCGCGCGTGCCGGGCCAAAGCCGCCCGCGCCGACCTTGGCCCGCCGCCGCGATGGACGCGGATGGCCCGGCCGCCATTTGACCGCGCATCATCCGCCAAGCGATGTCGACCACCGCCTGGGCGACCTTGGTGCCCACGCCCACCTCAGAACCCCTTGCTGGTGACGATCCGCACCTGCTTCACCGGGCGGCGGCCGTTGATGGCCGTCTCCAGTTCGGTGATGCGGGTGCGCAGATCATGGCTGCTGCCATAGGTGATCTGCTTGTCGCCATAGCGCACCATCAGCGCGCCCGAGGCGTAGGCTTTGCGGAGCGCCGCCAGTTCCGCCTCGCTGTAGGACGCCATGACGATCTCCTAGTTCATGAAGCTGCTGCGTTTCTTGTACCGGCCGGGGATGGCCCGAGGCGGCTGTGGGACAGCCGCCGGTGCCGGTGCCGGCGTTGGCATCGGTGGCGGCGGGGCCTCGACCGCCGCTTGGCGCGGGGCCGAAGCGGGGTGCGGGGCGACCGGCTGCGCCATCATGGTCATCAGCGACATCAGATCGCCCTGCACCGCTTCGGGCGGCGCTTGGCGGAGGGTCGCCAAGCGCTGCCAATCGGCAACAGTCATCTGTGACAGGCGGATGGTCGGATGCTCGGCCGCCGCCATGGCGTAGACGCGGGCGTCGAGGGCGTGGTTCGGCCCCTTCTTGATCCACTCGCCGTGGGGCTTGCCGTTCTTCTCGCGCACCACGAACGCTTCCGCCGTGAGCTGGCGGAAGAACTCTTCGTCATGCCCTTCCGAAAAGTGGCAGTAGCCCATGTCGAAGTCCGCCTGTCCGTCGCGCGGGCCAGACTTGCGCATGTTGGCGTAGAACTCGGACTTCAGCGGCCAACTGCCGACCAGGAACAGCTTCAGGCCGCGGCGCTTGCGTTTGCCGCGGTGCGTGATGTCGACGTCCTTGGCAAGCCCAAGCGGGGGCCGGGCGGGGCCGTCCTCGCCCTTGATGGCCATCACGTTCCACCGGCCTCGCGCCCAGGCGTAGACGAAGGCCGAGAAGGCGCCGCTGTCGACCGCCGTCATCTCGATCCGCCGCAGGTTGCCGTAGGCGTCCTGGTATTGGCGGCCGATGACTTCGGTCAGTTTCTGCCAAACCTCCGGCTTGGTGACGTCGCCGGGGATCTGGCCGTAGTCGATCGACCACGACGTCTTGCCGACGCCCCACGCGACCACCTCGTATTGCAGGTAGGTCTTGCCCGCGTCGACGCCGCAGGTGAGCCGCAGGGCGCCCGGCGGCAGCGTGCCCAGCTTGTAGGGCTCGCGGCGCGCCATCAGGGCCTGCCATTGGGGCGCGTCACCGCGCTCTTCCCAGGCTTCGCCCAGCCACAGATTGACCCACGTCTTCAGCTTCGCCGGATCGTCCTTCGCCGCGACAAAGGCTTCGACCATCTTGTCCCAGGTGGTGAAGGGCGAATACAGCGCGTTGATCGCGAAACCCGGCTGGCGTCCCGGCCCCGGCCTGGTCGCGACCCATCGGCCGCGCGCCAGCATCTGACGCTTGTGATGGTGGGCGATCATGACGCCGCATTCGGCGCACATGTATTCGGATTGGTGCGGCGCTTCCTTCGCGAATTTCAGGTTCCGCCACGCCAGCACCTGCTCGTGCTGGCAATGAGGACAGGGCACGTAGTAGAGCCGCTGGTCCGACGCCTCGTAGGCCGCCTCGATGCGCGAGAGGGCCTTGATCGTGGGCGTACTGACCTGGAAGGTCTTGGCGAGGCCCGAGGCGTGAAAGCCGATCTGGCGGGCGTCCGCCATCTTGTCGGGGTCGCCCTGACCGTCGACGTCCCACGGCCAATCGTCCCAGTCGTCCTTCAGGACGTAGCGGATCGACTTCTGACGTAGCGCCGCCGACGAGTTCGCGCCGGTGATGACGATGTAGCCGCCGGCAAATTTTTTGAAGCTACCCGTCGAGGCGCCGTCGCGGCTCTTCTGCTCGATCACCTTGCGGCGCAGCCGGGGGCTGGCCTCGAGCGAGGGCTGGAACTTCTCGCGGGACCAACTCTTGCCGGCGTCGACCGTGGGGTGAACCACCAGCGTCGGGCCGGGGACGGCGTCGGCGATGTAGCACAGCCAGTTGGTGCCGGCCTCGGTACCAGCGATCTGCGCGGACTTCTTGAGTGTGACGGTGTGGCAGGGATGGGATGGTGACAGGCAGTCCATCACCTCCACGAGGTACGGCACCATGGCGTTGCGCCAAGGGCCGGGGTAGGCGCTGGACTCGGCGGGCAGTACCCGGTGGTGCTCCGCCCATTCGCTGACCGTCAGGTCGGGATCGGGTTCAAGCCCGGCGGCGAAGCTATTCCGGTAGGTCTGCGCCGCCGACGCGAACATCTTGCGAAGTCTCCATCAGCACCGACTTGATCCGGTCGCGCAGCAGCACGGCGATGTCGCGTTCGTCGGTCATGCTGGCCAACTCCCCCGCGATCTGAGGCACCAGCGCCAGCAGGCGGTCGCGCAGTAGGCGCGCGGCTTCGAACGCTTGGCGCTCGACGCCGGCCTTCTCGACCAGCAGGCCGCGTTGCCGGTCGAGTTCAATCTTGGTGAGGGCCGCCTGGTAGCCCTCGCGTTCCGTCCTGACCTTGTCGAAGGTCACCGTGGCG
>JADGAL010000100.1 GCA_015232025.1 Alphaproteobacteria bacterium | reverse complement strand
AGAAGACGCCGGTCGTGGTGCTGATCGACAGCCTGGAGCAGCTTTTCCGCGAAGAGACGGTGCCGGCGGTCAGCTTCCTGGACCAGGGCAAGGTGGTGTCGCGCTATCTGGGCATGGCCTTCACCGGCCAGGGCATGCGCGGCGCGATCTTCTTGGAGAAGGGCGAGGGCAAGACCCGCAAATATCTGTTCGCCTCGGTCCCGCAGTCGCGCGTGCTGGACAAGTGGATGGACGTGTTCCAAAAGCTGCCCAACCCCTTGGCCGGCGTCCACATGCTGCCGCTGGAAAGCATGTCGATGCTTGACAGCCTGAATCCTTACGAGGACCAGCACGCCGAGGGCGCCGGCAATCGCTGGCGGGTGCTGATCGGCCACAATCTGACCGGCGGCTTCCGCCAGATCATCGAAAAGAACGACCGCCTGGCGCTGGCCCGCCTGACCCAGGCGCCGCCGCCCGAGACGCCGCCGGCCGAGGTCGCGGCCATGCTGGAGAAGGACTTCAAGGCCAATCTCAGCTACATCAAGCGGCTGGGCTTCCAGGTCGGCGAGACGCTTTACCTGACCGTCTTGACCACCGGGGCCACCCGCGACGCGCTGGCCCATCTCGACTGGGGCGTCACCAAGGCCGAAATCCTGTCGCCGCACGAAGCCGCCGAGCGCTTGGGCCTGGGCAGCGTCGGCGCCGTCGATTCGGGCTATTGCGACGTGCTGCACGCCGTCTGGATGGCGTCGCGAAAAGTCAAGAAGCTGAACATCTGGGGCAAGGCGCAGGATACCGACTACGTCCAGATGGCCGAGCGGTTCTCGCCGCTGGTCGCCGGCCTGTTCTCGCTGGGCGTCTTGTATTACATCGGCGACTCCGCCCTGACCGGCTACGAGCTTTACGACGGCATCGCCAGCCACGACGAGCGCCTGGTGATCGCCAACGACCGCTTGGCGAAGGCCCGCGACAAGCTGGCCGCGCTGCCCTACACGCCCGCCCAGGTGCGCAACGCGATCGCCTTGTCGGACGAGGCGCACAAGGACCTGGTGCCGTTCGACCCGATGTTCGAGGCGCTGGCCGCCAATCTGGGCGAGGGCGCCCGCGTCACCGCCCTGTCCTTCGAGGTGCCCGAGGACAAATCGGCGGCCCAGCCGACCCGCGGCCGCCAAGCGGCGGCGCCCCAGGCGGCGGGCGGCCAGCGCCCCCACGAGGTGGTGCTGACGCTGGCCTTCCCGGTGGCGGTGGCGACCCCCGAGGAGGCCATCGAGTTCGGCGACGCCGTGCTGGCCCGCCTGAAGAAGGCGTTCCCGTCCCATGTCGTGGTGATCAGCAAGCCGCCGGTCGACGTGCTGCCCAACCAGGTGCTGCGCGGCAGCACGCAGCGCGGCGGGCTGTCCTCGGTCAAGCATTTCTCGGCGGAATTCACCGTGTCGCGGAAGGCGTCATGAGCCTGGACCTCAAGATCGACTTCAAGCAACTGCCGAAGAAGCTGCAAATCGCGCTGGCGGTGATCGCCTTCGACGTCCTGTTCTTCCTGTTCGGCACCGGCTTCATCGACGGCCTGCTGGAAGAATATCAGGGCGAGGAGCGCGCCGCCCGCGGCCGCGTCGAAACCGCCCAGAAGGACACCCGCACCGCCGAGCAGGACCTGAAGATGGTCCAGGACAATCGCCAGCGCTACGAATCGATCGTGGCGCGCGGCATGATCGGCGACCAGAACCGTCTGGCGGCGGTGCGCCTGCTTGAGACCCTGCGCGAGATCCACCGCATCCGCAATCTCGACTACCAGTTCGAGCCGGCCGCCACGGTGGCCTCGACCGGGCCTGAAACCAAGGACTACGAGATCACCCGCACCAATGTGATGCTGGATTTCCAGGCGGTGATCGATGCCGACGTGTTCGAGTTCGCCCGCCGCCTGGACGAGACCTTCCCCGGCGCCGTGGTGGTCAACGCGATCAAGATTTCGCGGGTTGGCGATCCCTCGGACGAGATCCTGAAGGCGGTCGCCGAGGGCGACGGCGTGACCCTGGTCAAGGGCACGCTGGGCTTCGCTTGGCGCACCGCCAATCTGAAGCCGCAGGCCGCCAACAAATGATCCGCGCCACGCCAGCCCTTCTCGCGCTCGCCCTGATCGTTCCGCCCGGCGCCCCGGCGCGGGCTCAGGACGGCGTCATCCAGGCGCCCAACGCCCAGGCGGCGCCCAAAAGCGACGCGCCGCTGTCCTTGATGTTCCTGCCGGGCGAGCGCGACGATCTGCTCAAGGCGCTGGCCAAGCGCCCCGTCAAGGGCGACATGTCGCGCCTGAGCGTCGGCCCGGTGCTGCTCAGCCCCAAGGAGGTCGAGCCGCCCAGCCTGCGCCGCAACCTTTACCTCTCGGCCATTCTGTACGGAACCGCGCAGGATTGGGCGGTGTGGATCAACGGCGTCAAGATGCGCCCCGGCGACAAGGCCGAGGATTTCGACATCAAGGCGGTCACCCCCGACCATGTCGATTTCGAGGTGCCGATGGGTCGCGACGGCCGCAAGCCGTTCCGCCTGTTCCCCTACCAAACCCTGATCGCTGAAAAAGGCATGGTCGTGGAGGGCCGCGCGCGATGACCGCCGATGCGATGCCGATCGAGATCGAGGATGTCTCCGTCTCCTACGACAAGCGCCAAATCCTGCACGGCCCCAGCTTCGCCGTGGCGCCCGGCGAGGTGTTCGGGCTGGTCGGCCTGAACGGGGCGGGCAAGACCACCCTGATCCGCGCCATCCTGGGGCTGGCGCCGTGCCAGGGAAGCATCCGCCTGTTCGGCGCGCCCTCGACCGACCACCGGGCGCGCCGCAATCTGGTCTATCTGCCCGAGAAATTCGTGCCCTCGCCGCAGTTGAAGGGCTGGGAGTATCTGGGGCTGGTGCGCGCCGCCTACGGGCTGGCGCTGGACCGCGCGCAGGCCACCCTGGCGGCCCGCGCCCTGGATTTCGACCCCGCCGTGCTGGATCGCTTCGTGCGCACCTATTCCAAGGGCATGGCGCAGAAGCTGGGGCTGGTCGGCACCTTCATCACCGGCCTGCCGCTCTTGATCCTGGACGAGCCGATGAGCGGCCTGGACCCGCGCGCCCGCGTGCTGCTGAAAGACCGCCTGCTGGCCTGCAAGGCCGAGGGGCGCAGCGTGTTCTTCAGCTCGCACATCCTGTCCGACATCGAAGAAATCTGCGACCGCATCGGCGTGATCCACCAAGGCCGCCTGCTATGGCTGGGCACGCCCGCCGCCTTCGTCGCGGGCACCGGCGCGGCCACCCTGGAACGCGCCTTCCTGACCGCCATCGACCGCGCCTGACTTGCGGCGGCGGCCGCGCTTTCATATAGTTGTGGGCGCTCCAAAGGATGATCCATGTCCGCGACGGAATGAAACGGGAATCGGGTTTCACGCTGATCGAATTGTCGATCGTGCTGGTCATCATGGGCCTGCTGCTCGGCATGGGCCTGTCGTCGGGCAAGGAGTACATGGCCCAGCAAAAGGTCAAGACCACCGCGCAGAAGATGGAGGCGGTGCAGGAGTCGCTGGCCCTTTACGTGGCGCGGACCAAGCGGCTGCCTTGCCCGGATACGGATTATGATGGCGACGAGGAGCGGGTGGATGGCGCCACTCAATGCTCGAATGCTCAAACTGGCGGCACGATTCCCTGGCTGGATTTGGGCCTGCCCGGCGACGCCGCGCGCGACGCCTGGAATAATTGGCTGGTCTATCGGGTGTATGATGTGAGCGGCGGGAGCATGGTCGCCAGCAACGCGCTCGACATGAGCAAATGCGACCCGGCGACGGCGGCGAACACCACCGCCATCGTCGCCTGCGCCGATGGCGAGGCGCCCAACGATTTCCTCTACGACCGGGGCTTCTACGTCAAGGACCGGCCGGACACGGCGGGGACCGGCGTCAACCTCGCCGATCCATTGCCCAACACCACCGACGGTAGCGCACCCGGCAATCCCTCGGCACTGACCACCATGCCGACCGGGGCCGCCTATGTGCTGGTCAGCACGGGGGCGGATGCGACCGCCACCGGCTATCAGGCCCAGAACCTCAATACGTTGGCCCTCGACGCCACCCGCCAGTCGCCCAACGGCTTCACCGCCTTCGTCGCGGCCAGCCGCAGCGACGTCGCGGCGACCCAGTTCGACGACCTCGTGCGCTGGTCGACCATCCTCGGCTTGGCCCAGCGGGCCGGGCTGGGGCCGCGACCGCAATAGGGGGACGGGCGATGGCCAGCGAACGCGAACGCGGCTTCGGCATCGCCCAGATCGCCGTGGTGGCCGTCGTGGTCGGCATGATGGTCGGCGCGACCGCCATTCTGCGCATCGCCACCCAGAGCCGCGAGGCGCAGGCCACGGCCACGTCGCGCATGCAGGAGATCGCCGAGGCGATCAACGCCTTCGCGCTGTCCCAAGGCCGGCTGCCCTGCCCGGCGCCGCACACGGCGGCGGCCGTGGAGACCACCTACAAGGAGGACAGCACCTGCGGGTATCTCGACGGCCTCGTGCCATGGCAATCGCTGGGTCTTACCGAAAGCATGGCCTTCGATCCCTGGGGCCGGCGCATCTCGTACCGGGTCGATGACGGGCTGGCGGCCGCCGGCACCCCCATCAAATCCCTGAAAGGCGCCTATGCGGGCAGTGGCCTGACGGTGTGCCTTAACGCCGCCTGCACCAGCGTCTACCGCAGCCGCAACTACAGCACGGGCGGGGCCACATTCGCCCTGATCAGCCACGGACCCTCGGGGATTGGGGCGCGGCTGCGACCGTTTTCCGGCGGTTATGCGCAGCAGGCGCGGGCCGGCGGCACCGCCGTGCCGGGTTCGGTCGAAGAGCAGGCCAATGTCGCCGCGCCGAACGCCGACTTCCAGATCTTCGCCCTGCCGGCCTCGGCCCCCAGCGTGACGCCCGCCGACGCGACCCATTTCGATGATGTGGTGGTGCTGGGCACGACCGTCAAAGAGCTGGCCAAATACATCTCCGGTATCGAGGACCGCGCCAAGCCGAAGGGCGCCGACCCGGCGCTCAGCGACTTGACCAAGTTCCGCATCTTCACCTCGGCGGACGATCCCGCCTCGGTCGCCACCAGCAAGATCGACACCACCGTGAAAGAGATGCCGCTGGGTCAGCTCGACACCGGCAACACCACCGAGGCGGTCGCCACCGCGCAGCGAAGCTGCCACTGGGGGCCGGACACGGTTCAGCTTTCCGCGATGACGATCCGGGCCTTTCTCAACGTGACGTTCGAGGACGACAGCGGTTCGGGAAACCAGGCCAACGCCGACCGGCGCGGCGACGGATTGATCTTGGCGTTCCTGCCTCAAAGCGCAGCGGCCACCCAGGCGGACCTGCCCTGCGGCGATGGGGCCTATATGGGCTTCTCCGGGCCGCTCGGCACCGAGATGCCGACGCCGCGCTTCGGCATCGAAATCGACACGCGCCACAACTCCACTCACAACGATCCCACCGAGGCGCGCAACCATTTGGCCATCCTGCGCAACGGCATCAGCCATGACGGCACCTCGGACGCGGGGCCGATGTGCAGTGTGGTATCGGGCGGCACGCTTGACAGCGACTATGCCACGAAAGGCCATCACGCCTGCGCCTCGGAACGCCAGACCATGCGCGTGCTGAGCGGCGCCACCTCGACCACCCTGTCGGTTCCCGGCGACCGGACGGCGCAGTTCGGCACCAACTCCTTGGCCTTGGTGCGGCGCTCGACCGGCAACGACCTCTCCAGCACCGGCACCTCGCATTACACGCTGTCCGGATCGGCGGTCGGCGGCAACGACACCGACCTGACGGTCACCGGCATGACGGTTCCCGACACCACCGACGAAGACGGCGTGGTGATCGGCTCCAGCTTCTTGATCGTGGGCGTCAGCGTCGGCTCGGGAACCTTCACCGTGGATGGCGACCACCGCGCCGATTTCCCCACCGGCTCGCAGGCCTTCGTCAACAATTCGACCGCCAACAACGGCTACTACACCGTCACCGGCACCGCCTATGACGCGGCGTCCACCGCCACCACCATCACCGTGTCCGAGACGATCGCCAGCGCGACCGCCGACGGCCGGGTCACCGCGATGGTGCGCAACTGGATGGAGGCGGGGCTGGGCACCTTCCCGGC
Source organism: Alphaproteobacteria bacterium (assembly GCA_015232025.1). Taxonomy (GTDB): domain Bacteria; phylum Pseudomonadota; class Alphaproteobacteria; order Rhodospirillales; family Magnetospirillaceae; genus JADFZP01. The sequence continues at coordinate 4,159 of JADGAL010000100.1, read as the reverse complement.
CACCATCACGGCGGGCGACGCCAGCTTCACCGTGGCCGGCGACCGCACCGCGGAATTTCCAGGCGGGGCGACCGCCTATGCGGGCGGCGCGGTCAACAAGGTGGCGTCCTCGGCCTACGCCGCGCCCAACACCACCGTGACGCTGTCGGGCACCGCGGCGGCCTCGGCCACGGCGGTGTCGGGCGCGCCGCGCTACTGGCTGGAAAGCGGGCGCCACCAGTCCACCCTAGCGGCCGTCGACACGGGTGGATACACGGTCACGGCGGTGACGCGCGGCCCCAGCTTCACGGTTTCGGGCGACCGCACCGGGGTCTTCACGGCGGGCGCGTCCGCGGTGGTCAGCGGCTCGACCGGCAACGACGCCACCTATGCGGTGCGGGCCTCCGCCGTCACCGGCGGGAACACCATCATTTATGTCGAGCGCGACCCCGACATCACCACCGAGCCCGACGACGCCACGGCGAACGGCACCATCACGGTGGGCGTCAACGGCTACCCCATCACCGCCGTGCAGACCCACGGCACCCTGACCGTGGCGGGCGACCACGTCATTCGGTACTCGGTCGACAACGCCGCCACCCTGTCGGGCACCGACAATGCCGGCGAGTATACCGTGGCCTCGTCGACCTTGATCGGCGGCGACACGGTGGTCGCCGTGAAGGAGCCGTTGCCCACGTCGACGATCGGCGGGACGTTGACCGGATTGGCGCAGTTCCAGATCACCGGCAACCAGCTCAGCCTGTTCCGAAGCAACCAGCTCGTCCGGGTAACCAATTCCTCGGCCACGCCGACCGCGCTGGACGGCGCCTATTGGATCGTGGATTCGTCTTACGACGGCGCCACCACTTATATCTACACGTCCGATACGCCGCCGACGACTTCGGTCGGCGGCCCGGCGCGGATCGCGGGTAGCGGGCACAAGTTGCGGGTCGAGATCCATTCGGGCACGGCGCTGGCGCCCGCGTCGGGCTGCGACCTTGCCAATCCGGTGATGGTCAAGGCGTGGCTGTGGGATGCCCGCGTCCCGTGGAGCCTGTGCAAGGGCGGCCTAGTGTACTGCGACGACCTGGAAAGCGACTTCGTTTCGGACGGCAACGAATCCGCCCACGTCTGGCACTGCGTTCCTTATGACGCCGTAAACCAGGACAGGTTGTGGTTCGGGATCGTCTATGGCGTGTCGAGTGGCGCTTACCGCGCCGCTCCGGAATACGACTATTTCGGAATCGGAGCCTATTGATGCGGCGTCAGCGCGGTTTCTCGTTGGTCGAAATGTCGATCGTGTTGGCCATCCTGGGGCTGATCGTCGGCGCCGGGGTGGGGATCGGCTCCAGCGCCTACAGCCGGAGCAAGGTGGCCGAGGCGCGCGTCATGATGGACCGCGTCGAGCGGAGTCTGCGCGACTACGCCGCGGCCTACCGGGCGCTGCCCTGCCCCGACGTGAACCACGACGGCAAAGCGGATGGCACCACCAACTGCACCTCGAGTCAGGTGAACGGTGTCCTGCCGTGGGTCACGCTGGGCCTCCGGCGGGAAGAGGCGATCGATCCGTGGAGCCACTACCTGACCTATCGGGTCCCCGATGGAGCCGATGGCCTGACCACCACCGGCAATCTCGACATGACCAAATGCAGCACGACCGCGCTCGCCTATTCCGCGGCGACGTCCGAGTGCTCGGGAACGGTCCATCCCAACGACTGGCTGATGGGTCGTGGCCTTGTGGTGCAGGACCCCAGCGGGGCCAGCACGGTGACCGTCAACGACCCCACCACCAAATTCACCGGCGCCGCATATTTCCTGGCCAGCCACGGCGAGACCGGGATCGGCGGCATAACGGCCGGCTTCACGGCCCATTCCGGTACGCTGTCGGCGCACGAGCAACCCAATTCGGCCAGTCTGGCGCTTGCTGCGGGCGGCGTGCCCAGCGGGACCACCGGCTTCGTGTCCCGCCGCTTCGGCACGGGTGGAAGCGGCGGCCGCTTCGACGATCTGGTGCGCCATCCCGACATCATGAGCTTCGCCGTGGCGACCGGCCTTGGCCCGCGCGACGTGATCGTCGGGCGCAAGGAGAACCTCAAGGACGCCCTGGTCGCCGAAGTCACGCTGACCGGAACCGACACCACGCCGGCTACGCCCACGCCCACTCCGACGCCCACTCCCACTCCGACGCCCACTCCGACGCCCACTCCGACGCCCACGCCGACGCCCACGCCGACGCCGACCCCGACGGGAACCGGGACCACGATCACCATCTCCAGCTTCAATTCGACGATGTTCCCGACTTCGGGCAACAGCGGCAATACGAACACGACGTCGATCACCTATGGCGGGGTTACCTACGCTTCGACGGGAACGGGAACGGGATCAGGAAATCTCAACTACGACAGTGGCAGTCTCGGTGTCAATTCAGGCAACCCAAAAGGTCAGCTCAGCGGTTCGGAAGCAATAACATTAACATTCTCTGGCACTTATCTTTCATATTCGCTCAATCTGAGTGGCGTCGACAACAGCGAAGGCTTTCTGGTCTGTGGTTACAATGGGAACACGCAGGTCGGTAGTTGTGACGAGTTCGAGTTGTCAGGGAACAATTCCGCGCGAACGGTGACTGGCAACTTCAGCAGTCTGGCCTTCAACAAGATCAAAATTTCGACCAAGGACTCGGACGACGAAATCGGCTTCACCGGTTTCACGGTCACGCCTTGACATGACGCTCGCCAATCCCGCGACCGCCACCGTCTCCGCCGGGGCCACCTTCCTGGCGGCGGGCGGCCTCTCCTTACTCGCCGTGCCGCTGGTGCTGCTGCTGCCCACCGGCGGCCATGTCCGTGAACTCTCGGCGGTCGCCTTCTGGGCCTGCTTCGTGCTGAACTATCCACATTTCACCCATTCTTATCTGCTGCTCTACCGCGACCTCGGGGCGCGGATGGCCGGGGCGGGTACGCTGAATCGGCTGCGGCTGGTGGTGGCGGCCTATCTGGCGCCCGCGCTGCTGTTCGTCCTGTGCGTCCAGGCGGTGGCGTTCGAGGATGGATGGACGGCGGGGCTGCTGGTCCACCTCATGATGGTGCTGGTCGGCTGGCATTACGTGAAGCAGGGCTATGGCGTGCTGTTCGTGCTGTGCGCCGACCAGGGATTCCGGCTGTCGGACGAGGTGAGGACGGCGCTCAGGTTGCACGGATACGGGCTCTGGGTGTGGATCTGGCTGCGCAACAACGCCTTTGAAGGCGCGGCGCGGTTCCACGGCGTCTCCTATGATCTGGCCGGGGTCGGGCCGGGCCTCGCCGAGATGGGCAAGTGGCTGACCGTCGCCAGTCTGGCTTGGGCGCTGGCGATGCTGGCCCGCGACTGCCGCGCCAACGGCCGGCTGCCGCCCCTGGCGGCGCTGGCCGGTTATGCGGCCAGCCTGTATGTGTGGATGGCGTTCGCCTATGTCGACCCGCTGCTGGTCTATTTCACGCCGGCCATGCACTCGCTTCAATACCTGTATTTCGTGGCTCGGGTCGAGAGCCGGCGGGCGGGCGCGCCGGGTTGGGCCGCGCTGGGAAGTGGCCGCTTCTGGACACCCTTCGCCATTTCGGTGACGGCCGGGGCGGTGGTGTTCGAAGTTCTCCCCCGCGCGGCGGCGGCGGCGGACGTGGCGCCACTCGGCAACCCAATGTTCGTCTACGCCCTTGTCCAGATATTTCTCAACGTGCACCACTATTTCATCGACCACGCGATCTGGCGGCGCGACGATCCGGTGACCAGGGCGCAATTGTTCAGCACCGCCGCCTTCGCTACAATCCGCCGTCAGGGATGGGGGACGGGACGGACATGACAGCGGGGCGTCGGGCATTGGGAATGGTGCTGGCGGCGGCCATCGTCGCGGGCGCGGCGGGGCCGGCGCGGGCGCAGGCGTTCCGGGCCGACACTTTCGACCTGTGCGCCGACGCGGCGGCCCAGGTCGAGGCCGAGGAGGGCATTCCGGCCGGTTTGCTGGGCGCCATCGCGATGGTTGAAACCGGGCGCGGCAATCCGTTCAACAATGGCCGGCGCAGCGCTTGGCCGTGGACCGTCAACATCGCGGGCAAGGGCGCCCATCTCGATTCGAAGGCCGAGGCCCTGCGCATCGTCGAGGGCAAGCTGCTGGACGGCGTCGGGCTGATCGATGTCGGCTGTTTCG